>CAYZPP010000041.1:0-7002 GCA_964480315.1 uncultured Alphaproteobacteria bacterium
TTTTATTTTGTGGATCTGCCAGTTGTACAGATTTGAAACTTCCAAAATCTTGGAAAAGTAAAGTTGCGGACAAACAGTCAAAACAAGATCAAATTATTGAAATGTTATCTAATCTACAAAATGGCTCAATAATGAAGGTTACAAAAGATTCTAAAAAAATTGTAGAAAAAAAACCCGAGGTTAAGGTTAAGAAAAAAGAAAAGAAAAAAGTAGCCAAATGTGACAAAGCCAAAAAAAGCCTTTGTAAAGGTACTGGTGGTATGCAGCTTGGCGGATCCAAGAAAAAGAAGAAGACAGAATAATATTGAAACGAACAATCTCACGTAAAACATTATTTATAATTATAATAAGAGAAAAATTGGCACTGGATATATCTAATGAAATGTCCATGAATAGAGATGAGGCCTTAGAAATAATTGAGTTTTCTTTACAGTTAGTTGATAGATGGCCTATAAACTACCGTCAACTCAAAGAAGAAATTAAAGCCTATATAATTATTAATATGCTATCTCTTATTACAAAATTTCAATAATTAAATACCACTAGTATCAATTTTTAACTGTTTAGTTTTTTCTTCTGTGTTTTCACTTAATTTATTAGAAATTTTGTTTTCTCTAATCATAAATTCTTTATCACTAAGAATGATATCCATTCTTCTATTATTAAAACTATAGTCACAGGTAACACTAAAAATGAAATTATTGTTTTCTATTTTATCAATTAGATAGATATCCCATGTAATTTTACTTTTAAGACTTACGGGAAGTCTTTTTTTCTCGATTTGAAATAAATTAGAATTTTTTTCTTCAAATGATTTTAAAAATGTTTCCTGTATGCTTAGGCATTCTACAGGGGTGATATTTAATTGGTTATTAGCTCCATGAATTTCATAAATGTTTCCAGCTATTGTGGATTTAATAATATATTTAGTTAAATTTGTATTTGGTATAAGAACTCTATCTTTGGACAACTCGATTGAGTCTATTTTTTTTTTATTATAATTAACTTCACCATCGTTAATATATTGATGAACATCAGCATATAACTGATATCCAAAAAGATCTAAAGCTTGAGATTTATAAATAAAAGAAAATGTTAAGAATAGGTATAATAAAAATTTTATCATTTTTTAACCATACCATTCATTTAATTTTTTGTAATTTTATTGTATGGGTAGGGTATATCATTTAGTGAAAATTTTTCACAAAATTCAATCCTTTGAATTAATTTAGACCATAAAAGATTTCCTTTTTGGGCTAGGCTTGGGATTCCATAAGCAGCAACTGTTAAAAACCAAACTTTAAAAGAATCTTTAGAAACTCTATCAGCTTTTGAATTGATTAATTTTGAGAATGTTTCTTTCCACTGATTAATTAATAAAATAATCTCATTATGACTTAGTCCTTGTGCTTCAATGAAATATTTTTGTTGTAAAGAGGATTGTTCTAAATTTAAAATTTGATACTTAAAATCATATGCGCTATCAAGAATAAGCGCTATTTCCTGTTCATCATTGGCTTCAATCCAACTTATGAATCCATGCAATAATTTTGAGCATAAACTTTCATATTGATATATTTCTTCTTCATTAATCATCATTGATTAAAATTAATGTTAAATTTTGAGTATGGCTCTTACTTCTTGTGCAAGAGATATAATTTCTAAACAACCTTTCCCTGTTCTTTGTTTTTCAACAGCAGTTAACCCTACTCCCATTGATGCAACAAAAACCTGTCTGCTTCCCAATATAGTTTTAGCACTACTTACATTCATATCTTTTACAAATTTAATAGCCTCACGGATTAGTTTTGATTTTGCATTAGCTCTATTAATAACTATTAAAATTTCTTTTTTTTCTCTTTTTGCCAAATCAATAATTGATTCAGTTGCCCAAAAGTCAACTTGAGATGGAGAAATTGGGATAATTACTAAATCTGCTATTTGTATTGCCGGCCTTCCATCTGCATCAATTTTAGGTGGCGTATCAATAATGATGATATCTGATTTTTCTTTTAGTGTCTTTGCCTCGTACTGAGCCCCCCATAAACTAGCTGTTTTAAAATCAATAGTATTTTTATCTTTTAATTTTTCCAACCTCATCATAAACCATTTACCCAAGCTGCCTTGCGGGTCAGTGTCTAGGATTGTAGTTTTGAGATTATTTTTTAATGAAAAAACTGTTGCTAAATTTGCAGCTATCGTTGTTTTACCGGAGCCACCTTTTTGTTGAGCTATGGTTATTACTTTAGACATTGATTAAGTATAAAAATAAATATGTCTTTAGAAAGCCTTATTTAATAATTTCTGTGAGTTTATTTTGATTTAGTCATAAATTCATGTGTTTTTTAAGTTTGGAAAAATACTGAGATCATTTATATTATCTCACATGCAACCATTTCAATTTAATACCACTACTGGCTTAAGAGTAGGTAGCGGACGATCTATAGATACAGCTTTAGAAGTTTCTGGAAAACTCGGTAAAAAAATTCTATTTATTACAGATCCCGGTCTAAAAAAATTGGGATTAATTAATGAAACAGTTGATGCTTTAAAAAAAAATTCTGATGTTGTTATTTTTGATCGTGTAGAAGCAGACCCTTCACTTAAAACATTAATGAATGTTGTTGAAATAGGCAAAGACTTTAACGCTTCCGGTGTTATTGGCTTTGGTGGAGGATCGTCAATGGATGTTGCGAAACTTTGCGCTCTACTTCTTGGATCAGATCAAAATCTTGAAGAAGCTTGGGGTGTTGCTAATGCTAAAGGACCTAGAACTCCTCTAGTACTTTATCCTACAACTGCAGGCACTGGTTCTGAAGTAACTCCTATTTCAATTATTACAGTTGGAGGGGATGAAAAAAAAGGAGTCTCTTCTCCTATCCTATTACCTGACCTTGCAATTTTAGATCCGAATTTAACTTTAGGACTGCCCGCCCATATCACTGCCGCAACTGGGATTGATGCAATGGTTCATGCTATTGAAGGATATGCTTCTAAAAGTATTAATAATAATATTATGTCTAAAATGCTTGCAAAAGAAGCTCTGAAAATTTTAGGTAGATCAATTAAAATTGCTGTTTTTGAGGGAAAAAATATTCAAGCAAGAACAGATATGCTTCTTGGATCAATGATGGCTGGAATGGCTTTTGGAAATTCTCCTGTGGCAGGTGTTCACGCTCTCGCTTATCCGCTTGGGGGAATCTACCACATACCTCATGGTCTTTCAAATTCGCTAGTACTCCCTCATGTTTTAAGATTTAATATTATGGATAATAATGCCGCTCAACTATACGCAGAGCTTGCACCTTATTTGTTTCCAAAAATGGAGGTATCAACAGATAATAAAGATGTAAGTGCAAGATTTATTGAAAACTTAGCATCATTGTCAAAAGATTTAGGATTAGAACAAAAATTAAGAGGTCTCAATATTCCTAAAGATGCTTGTAAAAAGTTAGCTAAAGATTCTATGAAGCAGACAAGGCTTCTCATTAATAATCCAAGGGAAATTACTGAAAAAGATGCCTACAATATATATAAATCAGCCTGGTAAATCAGTTATAATAGTTTTGCATCAATAAATAGATTAATAATCAAATCGAAATAAGATAAATTATAGACTTGTCAAAAAATGTTCAAAATGATTTATTTTCTCTAGGCATTCATGCTATTGATGAAATTGTTTACAACCCTTCATACAAGATTATAAATAAAGAAGAAAGACTTGAAGGCCTAAAAGGATACGAACGAAGTTATGCAACAAATTTTGGTTGCCCTAATGTGTTTACCGGTAAGTTTACAGGAAGATCTCCTAAAGATAAATATATTGTAAAGGATGATAAAACAATTTCTACAATATGGTGGAATTCTGAAAATTATCCAAATGATAATAAACCTATTTCTCAAAACACTTGGGCTAAGTTAAAAACTATTACTGAAAAACAATTATCAAATAAGAAATTATTTGTACTTGATATGTTTTGTGGTGCAAATACCGGCACAAGACTTAGTATTAGGTTTGTAACAGAAGTAGCCTGGCAAGCTCATTTCATTAAGAATATGTTTATTGAGCCTAATGAAAATGAATTAAAAGAATTTAGACCCAGTTTTTATGTTTTAAATTCATCAAAGGCTATTAATACAGACTGGCAAAAAGACGGACTTAATTCTGAAAATTATATAGCTTTTAATCTTACAGAAAAAATTCAAATTATTGGTGGATCTTGGTATGGCGGTGAAATGAAAAAAGGAATTTTTGGATTAATGAACTACATATTACCTCAAAAAAAAATAGCTTCTATGCACTGTTCGGCTAATGCTGATTTAGATGGAAAAAATAGTTCTATTTATTTTGGACTTTCGGGAACAGGTAAGACAACATTATCGAATGATCCTTATAGATATTTAGTAGGAGACGATGAACATGGATGGGACAATGAAGGAATATTTAATTTTGAAGGAGGGTGCTATGCTAAGACATCAAGATTAACCATTAAATCTGAGCCGATGATTTTTAATGCAATAAAAAAAGATGCCCTCTTAGAAAATGTAAAAATATTAGACAATAATATCATAGATTTTGACGACACCTCATTAACAGAAAATGGAAGAGTGTCTTATCCTATCACCCATATTGATAAAAGAATTAAAGAAAAATCTGTAGCCGAACACCCTTCAAATATTATTTTTTTATCTGCAGATGCAACTGGAGTGCTGCCTCCTATTTCCTGCCTCAGCTACGGACAGGCAATCTATTACTATCTTTCTGGATATACATCTAAAGCAATAGGAACAGAAATGGGACTAACAGAGACTCAGGCGACATTTTCCTCTTGTTTTGGTGCTGCTTTTCTAACTCTTCATCCAATTTGGTATGCTGAGGTTTTTGAGAATAAAATTTTAAAACATAAATCAAAAATTTATTTAATTAATACTGGATGGAATGGCAAGAAAGAAAGACTAAGCTTAGAAAAAACTAGAAATATTATCCATCAAATTAATACAGGCTCTATTTCTAATGATAAATTCTTGACGATACCCTATTTTAATCTTCAAATACCACAATTATTGTTAGAAAATGATTTAGATTTCTATGACCCAAGGCTTTCCTTCAATACTACTGAAGATTGGGATAAAAATGCTTTGGAATTAGCTAAGAAATTTAATGATAACTTTCAAAAATTTAGATCTTTAAAGTCTGATTTAGCTGATAAATACTCTTTATTTGGACCTCAAATATAAGACTTCAAGTGCAATAATAAATGTACTAATATGATCTTCCCCCCAAGTCATTATGTTGAGATTTTAGTAGAGTCGAGGAGGAAGATGGCTAGGGGTTTTTTATACTTATTATGATAATTAACTTATTTGATTTAGAAAAAAGATTTCCAGAAAAAATTTCTGAAGCAATAACAGACTATTATGGGTCCGGTGCAAGGGATGGGATAACACTTGAAAGAAATAGGAGTATTTTTAATAAATATGAGCTTCTTCCTAAACTATTAAGAGACGTTTCTAAAATAAATACTTCTTGCAATATTCTTGGCTTAAAAATAGACCACCCTATTTTGATTGCGCCAATGGCGATGCAGGCAATGGCGCACCCTGATGGTGAAACTGCTACCGTGCTTGCTTCTAAGAAATCTAATACGATAATGACTTTGGCTACATCTTCTAATAAGTCAATAGAGGACATATCCCCACATCATGATAAATTATTTTTTCAATTATATTTTGCAAAAAATAGAAAAATTACAGAGGATATGTTGACTAGGTGCTATAAAGAAAATTATAAAGCAATAGTTTTTACGGCAGACGCACCCAGGTTGGGGACCAGAGAGAAAGATGAGAGGAATTATTTTAAAATGCCAGGACACCTGAGTCTAGGAAACTTTAAGGGAACATCTTTTGAAAAATATGATGATTACGAAGGGTCAAGTATGAATATGCACTCAGATCATTTGTTTGACCCAACATTAACTTTTAAAATTATTCCTTGGATTAAAGAAAAATCAAAACTTCCTGTTTTGGTTAAAGGAATCCTAAGGCCTGACGATGCTATTAAATGTTTTGAAAATGGTGCTGATGGTGTGATTATTTCAAATCATGGGGGTCGACAGCTAGATACTGCAGTTCCAACTTTGAAGCAGATTGAACCTATACGAAAGGCCATAGGGGAAAATAAGCTACTTATAGTTGATGGTGGTATTAGAAGAGGGACAGATATATTAAAATGTTTGGCTCTAGGAGCTAATGCTGTTCAAATAGGAAGACCTGTTCTTTGGGGTTTGAAGCATAACGGGCAAGAAGGAGTTGAACTTGTTTTAGATTTATTACTAAAAGAATTAATTGAAAGTATGGTTTTAACAGGGTGTAAAAATTTAGAAGAAATTACATCTGATTTAGTCACAAAAGCCTAAGTCTTGACTAATATATTTTCTTTAACAATATTAATTTTTATATCTATGGTCTCATCATGAGGCATAATTAATTTCATTTTGTTATAAACCTCAATAGCGTCATGATACTTTTCATAATAAATAAGTATTCTAGCCATACCCCCTAAAGCACCAAAATGTCTTGGCTCTAAATCAAGAGTATTTTTAATATCGACCATTGATGAACTATAACGGCCCAATATAAAGAGAATTGTGGCTCTCTTGTTATAAGCTTCTGAATAGTTTGGAAATTCTTCAATAATTTTATTTAAAACTTCTAATGCTTCAATATATTTTTGACTAGCAAAATATAAGGGCATGGAATCCATTATTCTTTGTGTATACGGATTATCAATCTCATTCCAAACTAGCCAAATTTCTTCAATAATTTTATCATGAGAATTAGTGCTTTCTGGATGTTGTAAGCTTTCAAACAAAGTATTTAATCTAGGGTCATTTTGATCTGCTTTAAGTTCAATAAAGCTAAAAAGTAATAAAATTAAAAATATTTTTTTCATCTAATTTATAAATTATTACATATAATTATTAACAATGAAATTTTTTATTC
>CAYZPP010000042.1:0-6906 GCA_964480315.1 uncultured Alphaproteobacteria bacterium
ATTAGAGGAGAAGTCTTTATGAGTAAAAAAGAATTTGAACTCTTAAATTTAAGTTTAGGAGAAAAAAATCAATTCTCGAATCCAAGAAATGCAGCATCAGGATCTCTGAGACAATTGAACCATGAAATTAGTAATTCGAGACCATTAAATTTTATTCCGCATGGATATGGATATATAAGTGGAAAGGAAAAATTCAAGACATATATTGATTTTTTAGAATTTTGTAAAAAAAATAAATTTAAATTAACTGAAAAATTTCAAATTTTTAAAAATACAGACGATATATTTAATTATGTTAAAAAAATTGGAAAACAAAGAATAGAAATAGCTTATGATATTGATGGTATTGTAACAAAAATCAATGAGATTAGTACTCAAGATAGATTAGGAGATACTTCAAAGTACCCACGATGGGCCATAGCATCTAAATTTGACTCTAATAAGGCGTTAACAAAGATTAACGGTGTAGATATTCAGGTAGGAAGAACTGGTGCCTTAACTCCTGTTGCAAGACTAGAACCAGTTAACATAGGAGGAGTAATAGTTTCAAACGCAACTCTACATAACTTTGAAGAACTGGAGAGAAAAGACATAAGAGTTGGGGACTATGTATGGATAGAAAGAGCTGGCGATGTGATACCATACGTTAATAGCGTAGAACTAAAAAATAGAAGTAAAGATTTAAAAAAATATAGGAAACCAAAATTTTGTTTATGTGGAAATAAAATTATAGAAAATAAGAATGATGCCGTACTAAGATGTTCAGGTGAAGATGAATGCATTTATCAATTTCAAGAAAATTTAAATCATTTTGTATCTAGGAAAGCATTTAACATAGATGGACTTGGAAAAAAAATAATTTCAAAATTTATAGAACTTGGTTTTATTAAAAATCGATTAGATATTTTCAATTTAAACAAATATAGAGATTCTATTATTGGATTAGAGGGATTTGGACTAAAATCATATGAAAATATTATAAACTCAGTCAAAAAATCAAGAACTATAATTTTAGATAAATTTATTTATTCATTAGGCATAAGGCATATTGGTGAGAATAACTCTCAAATTTTATCTTACTATTTCTTAAACAAAGGTAATCTAATTAAATCAATAGAAAATGGTATTAAAATAGAAGAACTAACAGAAATAGATGGACTAGGAAGTAAGGCATCTTATTCATTAAGTAATCATTTAAAAAAAGTTAAAAATAAAAAAGAAATTATTAATTTGATAAAAATATTAGATATAGAACCTGTAAAAATAATTAATATCTTGAATAAAAATATTGTTTTTACAGGAACACTAGAAAAAATATCAAGAGATGAGGCTAAGCAATTAGCTAAAAATTATGGTTTTAAAATTCTTTCTTCAGTTAATAAAAAATTAGATTATCTAATTGCAGGTAAAAATCCAGGCTCAAAACTTAAAATTGCAAATGAACTAAATATAAAAATTTTATCTGAAGAAGAGTTCATAGAACTAATTAAATAAAAAAATTTTTGATAAAAAAATTGACTTCAATATCAGTTAAAAGAAGTTCATATGTATTTAGTATTTGCTTATGATATTTATTAATAAATTTAACTTCCTTTAAAGTAAGAAGCTTAATGTTGATCATTTTCAAATCATAGGGTACTAGAGTGGTATTTTGGAGAGTGATAATATTATTTTTTAATTTAGAAAAATATAAATTTTCTAACCTGAGTCCAAATTTATTGTCTACATAATATCCCGGTTCAATTGAAAAAAATTGATTATTTTTAATAAAATTTTTACTGTGAGGGCTAATGATAGGAGGTTTTTCATGAACATCATTAAAATATCCCACACCATGTCCTGATCCATGTCCATAAACTATTTTTTTTAATTTGAGCATATTTCTAATCTTAAAATCTAGGTTACTTGCGGCTAGTGGATAACTAAAGGACCTTAACTCAATTTCAATTAGCGATTTTAAAATATAAGTATAAGCATTCTTAACAGTAACAAGTATATTTTTGAGGCCTATTACTCTAGTTACATCAGTCGTACCTTCTAAATAGTGTGCCCCAGAGTCAATTAAATAAATCATACGATTTTTAGCATTAAGTGATTTACTTTTTATCGGCTTATAATGAATTTTTGATGCATTGGAATCAAAGGCAGATATATAATTAAATGAGTTTCTAAAAAAATTTATTCTTTTTTTTCTAAAATTTTCTAAAATTAAAGATAAAGAAAACTCATCGTAAGATTCAATATTTTCACTTTTAAAGAAAATAATAAATTTAGTCATAGCAAGACCATCTTCAAATTGAGCCTTATTTATATTTTTATATTCTTGTGGAGTCTTGATACTGATATAATTAGATAAATCAATAGTTGTACTTATAACATCAATTAATTTGAGTCTCAGAGATTGATAAATATCTAGATTAATCTTAGAAAAATCTGCTTCTAATCTTTTTATTTTCAATAATTTAAGTCTTTTATAAAAATCAATATAAGAAATAATTTCAAAATCGTTATTAAACTTAGCAATCTTTTTAATCAGTAGGTTATCAGAAATTATAAAATGTTTACCTTCTTTTAAAATAAGAAGCCCAGCAAAAGGTTTTGTTGAATTATCTAGTTCAAAAGACCTAATATTTAGTAAATAGGCAATGTGAGAATTATCCCAAATTAAAATAGCATCAGATTTAATTTTGGTTTTAATATAATTAATATTCGCATTTAAAGATCTGGGTATATGGGTCTTGGGAAGACTAAAAACTAAACTTTTATTAAAATTTGGTTTTAAATTTTTATTTAAAGAAAAAAAAGGATTTTTAAAAGGTAGCAATGTTGATGATGATTCGAAAATATTTTTCTTAATTTCTTTAAATTTATTTAAAGAAATTCTACTTGGATCTACACCTAAAATAGAACCGTATTGAAAGTTATCGTTTAAAAAAAAATTAATATTATTAAAACTATATTCATAAATCTGAAGTTCATTCTTGTGAAATTGTTTTTTTGCTTGGAGCAAATATCTTTTGTCTGTAAATAATGCGATTTTATTTGTAAGTATTATTAAATAACAAAAAGAACTATCGAAACCAGTTACTTGATAGACTGGCTTTAATAAAGTATTTGTATTTTCATTAAGATGAATATCATTATTAGTTATTAAAAACCCATTTAATTTATGGATTTTTAAATTGAGTCTGATTTTTTTAATTAGGCTATTATTCATTTATGTTTTTTTAAAAATTCTAACATTCTTTTTTTACCTGGAGAAAGAGATTCATTATCTATATATTCTAATTTTGATTTTATAGTTCCTTCTTTTGATATACTAGAATTAAAAACACTAGTGTTCATTTCTGATAAGAATCTTGAAGGTATAGAAAAATTATTTACACCATATGTATACCTAGATGTTGCATAAGACATATATAGATTTGATTTAGCTCTAGTTATACCCACATAAGCTAATCTTCTCTCTTCTTCTAAGGATTTATTTCCTTTTTCTTCAAGAGCTCTGGCACTTGGAAAAATTCCTTCTTCCCAGCCCGGTAAAAAAACATGATCAAACTCAAGTCCTTTCGCTCCATGCAATGTCATTAGAGTTATATTATTTTTTTCAACATTTTTAATATTATCATTCACTAATCCAACATGTTCTAAAAAATCTTCAAGAGTTGAGAATTCAGACATTGCATTTATTAATTCTTTTAAATTTTCAATTCTTGTTTCATTTTCTAATTTTTTTTTCGTATTTTTTTCAATTTCCAGCATTTTCATATATCCAGACTCTTCTAAAATAAAAATACCCAGATCTTCTAAGTTAGTTTTATTCTTAATATTCTTACATTTATCAATTAAAGATATGAAAATAGAAATTTTTGTTGAAACACTTTGAGGAAAGATGTTTTTACTCAATAAATTTCTAGAAGATTCCAAGAAGTTAATCTTAGCTTCTCTGGCATTCGTAACTATGAGATTTAAAGTTTGTCCTCCTATTCCTCTTCTAGGTAAATTTATTATTCTTTCAAATGATAAGTCACTATCGTTTGAGTGGGCTAGTTTTAAATAAGCTATTATATCTTTAACTTCCTTACGTTCAAAAAATCTAGGGCCCCCAATTATTTCATATGGGAGTGCGTATTTTATCAATTTATCTTCTATACTTCTCATTTGAGCGGTAAGTCTAACTAGAATAGAAAAAGATATGTCTTTGTTGGATAATAAACTTGATATTGTATCGGCAATCCACAAAGACTCTTCCTCTTGAGAATAAAATGACTGCAAGACTATTTTATTATTTTCTATTTCTTTATTTGCGCATTCCAAATTTTTACCTAATCTATTTTTGTTATGACTAATAATTTCCGATGCCGCACTTAAGATTGAATTATTTGATCTATAATTTTTTGTTAATCTAACTACTGGGGCTTTGAACTCATCAGGAAAATTTAGAATATTTTCCACTCTAGCTCCTCTCCATGCGTATATAGATTGATCATCATCCCCTACACAGAAAATGTTCTTATTTTCATTAAGAAGTAATTTAATCAGTTCGTATTGAACAACATTAGTATCTTGGAACTCATCAATTAATATATGCTCCAGGTAACTCTTATAAGTAGATAGTATTTGAGGATTATTTTTTAAAATATTATAACTATGAAGAAGTAAATCTCCAAAATCTGCACTATTAATTTCTAATAATCTTTCTTGATATAATCTATAGATAGAGTCAATATCTTTAATTGAACTATGTTTTAGAACCGCATTACTATCATTACATAAAATAATTTCATCTTTTAAACTCTGTATTTCGCTCAATATAATGCCTTCACTTAGTTCGTTATCCAATTTTAAGAATGAAATAACTTGTTTAATTAGTTTTTTTTGGTCCTCTATATCAAGTATTGTAAAATTACTTTTTAGACCGATGATTGAGCAATGCTTTCTTAAGAACTTTGCGAAGATGGCATGAAAAGTACCTATCCAAGGACTATTAATTGTTAAATTTAACTCTGAAGAGACTCTATTTTTGATTTCATTTGCAGCTTTATTTGTAAATGTGACAGCCATTATAGATTGTGGGTTAATTCCTTTATTTACAACCAAATAAGCAAATCTAGCAGTTAAAACCCTTGTTTTCCCAGTACCAGCACCAGATAATACCAAAAGTGGACCATTTGGATAGACCACAGCCTTATGTTGTTCTATATTAAGTTCTTTGAGAATCATGTATAAAATTTTTAATTTAAATTATCTTAGAGTTTTAAGAATAACTAGTATTTGTATTTTTTTATTTAACTTTGAGGCTCTTGCTAAAGAAGTCATAAGCGATGAAAATAAAATTTCTAATGGGACATACGTATATGACCCTTTTGAAAGAATTAATCGAAAAATATTAGGCTTTAATATTGTATTTGACGATATAGCAATTCAACCATTAGTTACTGGCTATAAAGCTATTACCCCAGATATAGCAGAAAAAGGTATAGCTAATTTTTTTTCAAATTTAAAAGAACCCTTAACATCAATAACTTTTTTAATTCAGGGTGACTTTAGAAAATCATTTAATTCAGCAGGAAGATTTATTACGAATACCACAACATCTCTTGGCCTCTATGACACCTCTAAGCATATAGGATTAAAAAAGGCAAAAAATGATATGGGTATAGTTTTAGGTAAAGCAGGAATTAAAACTGGACCTTATTTAATTATTCCTATTTTAGGACCGACTAACTTTAGAGATTTAGCAGGTAGAGTAAGTGACTTTTATATAAATCCAATACACTTAGCTGGTGAAAGCACATCAAGTATCAATTCGATTGGGTCGGGTTTTAACTCAAGAGTAAATTATAATAATGAGCTAAATGACTTAAAGTCAAATTCAAACGACCTTTACGATTCAATTAAACTATTATACCATCAACGTAGGATGGGTGAAATTAACAAAGACCATCTAAGAGATTTACCTGTGCCTAGAATTTATATAGAATAAAACAGATAATAATCACTGAATAACTATGTCCAAAAAATTTAAATTTATTTTTTTATTAATCTTTATAAATATATCCTCAATACACTCTGATGAGTATTTGGAAAAATGGTTTTCTAGTATGTCTGGACAGTTTATTGGTATTATTGAGAGTGAAAATAATGAACAATTATTTGAAGATTTAAGATTATTAATTAATAAAAATTTTGCAATAAATTCTATTAGTTTAAGTTTAATAGGAAGATTAGTTAATAAAAATAGTGTTAATGATTTAGATAGATATAAAAAAGCTTTTTTAGATCACTTAACTAGGAATCTATATGAGCTTGTAGAAAATTATGATGGCCAAACTATCGAATTGGAAAAGATAGAAGAGGATACTAATGGATATTTAATTTATAGCATTTTAAAATATAAAGAAAAATCCTACTCTATAGTTTGGAGAGTTGGGATGATTGAAAACATACCTTATGTACTTGATATAATTATTGAGAATTCCTCTTACTATGTTACAAAAAAATCAGAATTCTCAAACTTACTAAGACAAAGTAAAGGCAGTTTAATAGAACTGACAAATAAACTTGAAGAAGGAAATAATAGATGACTATTAAGAAGTATTAAGACCCATCTAATAAATAGAAATTATTTACACTCTACATAGGAACCTAATTTTTATAAAATATTTTTTAGATCATATTGCTTATAAAACAATTACCTGAATCTAAATTAAACTTAAAACAAGAGTTTAATGAATTAGTGGGAATTACATAGTGATCATTATTTTTAGCAACGTGCAAGCAACACAATATATTTATAATAAGTTCTATTCCAACAATGAATATTGTAAAGTATTTTAGAAATAAATTTTTTTGGTGGGCCCGGCAGGACTCGAACCTGCGACAACGGCGTTATGAGCACCGCGT
>CAYZPP010000043.1:0-6872 GCA_964480315.1 uncultured Alphaproteobacteria bacterium
CCAGGCAACATGACTAAAACCACTACCATGTAAATAAATAATAACTGGTTTTTTATTATCAAATATTTTGCCACCTGTTCCTGCAAAGACTTGATGACCATTAACTTCAATTAGCATTATTTAATTATTTTTGCCTGCTCCCTAAGTTCAAATTTTTGAATTTTTCCAGTTGAAGTTTTTGGTAAAACACAAAAAATAAAAGTCTTAGGCATCTTAAATCCAGCTAAATACTCCCTGCAAAATTTCGATAAGTCTTCTTCGCTCACAGATTGATCTTCATGAAGTTCAATAAAAGCGCAAGGTGTTTCACCCCATTTGTCATCTGGTTTTGCTACAACTGCTGCGAGGGAAACAGAGGGATGCTTAATTATTGTATTTTCAATTTCCACTGAAGAAATATTTTCACCGCCAGAAATAATGATATCCTTTGAACGATCTTTAACTTGTATGTAGCCATTGGGATGTTTTACTGCCAAATCACCAGAATGGAACCATCCTTCTTTCATACTATTTTTAGTTTCTTCAGGATTTTTATAATAACCTTTCATTACCGTATTACTTCTAATCATAATTTCACCTATTGTAGTTCCATCGCTAGGTACAGGTGAATAATCATTAGGATTTAGAATTGCAATTTCTTCTGTGTGAGGATATCTAACACCTTGATAGGATCTTAGCTCCGATTGTTTTTCTTGATCAAGTGAGTCCCAAGTTTCATTCCAAGCACAATGAACTACATGACCGTAAGTCTCAGTTAATCCATACACATGCATTACTTCAAATCCTAAGGAGTGCATTTTTTTTAAAATTGAGCTCGGTGGTGGTGCTCCCGCAGTCATTACATATACTTTATTAGGAATTTCCTGTTGTTCCTCTTTGGGAGCATTAGCTATCATATTTAAAACAATTGGAGCCCCACCAAAATGAGTAACTTTATATTGAACTATTAATTGAAAAATTTCTTTTACCACTATGTTTCGTATAAAAATAATCTTTGCATGAAGCATGGCGAGTGTCCAAGGATAACCCCATCCGTTACAATGAAACATAGGGACTGTATAAAGATAAGTAAGCTTATTAGTCATATTCCAGGCAGTCACACTTCCCATAGACATAAGATATGAACCTCTATGGTGATAAACAACTCCCTTAGGTTGTCCCGTAGTTCCAGAGGTATAACTTAGACCTATCGCTTGCCATTCATCTTTAGGTCTGACCCATTGGAAATTATGATCACCCGTCTCTAAAAAAGACTCGTATTCTAGATCACCTATAGATCTTGAATTTTCTAGATCAGCCTGCTGATCATCAATATCAATAACTATAATGTCTCTATTTACCTGCTCTAAAGCATTAACAGCCACATTATGAAACTGTCTATCAACTATTAATACTTTTGCATCACTATGGTCAAGAATATAAGCAACTGTTTTTGTATCCAATCTAGTATTAATTGTATTAATAACGCCACCCGTCATAGGAATAGAATAATGAGCTTCAAAAATTTCAGGTGTATTCGCAGCCATAATAGAAACAGTATCACCCTCTCCAATTCCAATTTTTGTTAAGGCACTCGCAAATTGTGTACATCTATCATAAACTTGTTTCCAATTATATTTTCGATTTTTGTAAACAACTGCTTCATAATCAGGATATACGTCTTTTATACGATCGAGAAAACTTAAAGGAGTCAATGGTATATAATTTGATTTATTCTTCTCCATTCCTAAATCATAGTTATTCATTAATTTTTTATTCTTCTTCCCGTTGATAACATTGTATGAATTCTATCTCTTGTTTTATGAGATTGAATTAGTTTGATTAGAGACTGTCTTTCTAAATCATAAAGATCTTGCTCACTCAAATCTGTTGGTCCAGAATTAGCTCCACCGCTTAAAACATCAGCTAAATGGAGTCCAATATCCACGTCATAACCAGATATAATATGTTTGGATTCTAGATCTTTTAATATTTCATGCATTTCTTCTTTAACTGATAAGCCGCTCAATCGAAAAAAAGGTTTTTTAGGAGCTTGATAAGATGGCTTAAGTGAGTTGACTAGTTCGAAACTCTTAAATAAAAGCTGGTCTCTATTTTCTACCACCACATCATCCTCTAGAATCAATTTTAAAGGAATGGCAAGAATTGGGGAAGTGGCAATTTTTCCATATCCAATTATGTTAAATACTTCGATAGCAGCTTTATCATGATTTTTGTGAAATTTTGGATCTTGAATCCACCTCCATAGTAATTCCTTGCAGCCGCCTCCACCAGGCACCAAACCAACACCAGTTTCGACAAGACCTACTGTACTATTCATATGGGCTACCATTCTGTCACTTTGGCAGGCAACCTCAAAACCTCCACCAATAGCTAAGCCTGAAATAGCACTAATAGTTGGAAAAGGGGCATACTTCATTAAACTGCATGCATTCTGAAAAGAACTTAAGTAAAGATCAATGCCCTGCCAATTTTTGTCATCAGCTAGTGCAATTAAAGTATTGAGATCTGCTCCAGCAGAAAAATTCATGGCTTCATTATATACAACAAGACCATCAGCTTTATGCTTATCCGTTAACTCTACAGATTCATATAAAATTTCCATAGCAAAACCATTTAAAGCATTAGCTTTAGTGTGAAACTCTACACATACAATATTTTGATTAAATGATTTGTCCTCAATCATCCATGCTGATGCAGCTTGATTTTGAATTAAAGGTTTGGAGAATTTTTGAATATCGCCTAAACGATAAATATTTTCTCCCCTATTTATCACTGAAGATTTTTTAGAGAAATGAAAGTAAGATGAATCTTGGGAGCCGTAAGGATTGTCTTGTGAGTCTAATATTTTTTTTAGAAAATCAGAAATTTTTATTTCTGAGTTAGCTTTATCAATAAATTTTTTCAAACCATACTCTTGTAAGAGTTCGAATGGCCCTTTATACCAATTAAAGCCCATTCGTAAAGCATCGTCAATATCGATCAACTTTTCTGTTACCTCAGGTATTAAATAAGCGCAATAATTAACTATTTTAGCAAGGACACTAAATGCGTACTGTCCATATTTACTATTATCATCAAGCAGAGCTTTGATGCCATCTTTTTCAACTTTACGAGCTAGATCCAGATCAACTTTTTCAAAATCGTAATAAGTGAAAGACTCATAATTTAAAGCTTTTGTAAATTCATTACCATCCATTGTCTTATTTTCATAGAAGCCACCTTTACCTTTATTGCCCGTAAAACCATTTTCTAAAAGTTTTTCAACAACAGGATGTGCTTTCACTACTTTCATAAATGGATCTTCAGGTTTTAATTCCTTTTCAAAACTTTTGAGAACATCCTTCATTAAATCGATACCAATTAAATCATAAAGTCCAAAGACACCTGTTTTAGGTATCCCCATAGGTCTTCCAAATAAAGCATCAGCTATTTCTACTGGAAGCTTTCTTTCCAAAGCTTCATACATTGCGACTTGCATAGCATAAACACCCACACGATTTCCAATAAAACCTGGTGTATCTTTACAATTAACAATACCCTTCCCCAATTGATGTTCACAAAAAGACCTAAGTTTTAATATTTTTTTTTGATCTAAGTTTTCAGTTTCTACTATCTCTAAAAGTCTCATGAATCTGACAGGGTTAAAAAAATGAGTGATACAAAAGTTATTTTTCATCTCAGCTGACATTTTTTGTGTAAGAATGCTAAGAGGTATGGTGGAAGTATTAGAAGAAACAATTGAATGCGAGCTCCGTGTCTCTTCAATCTTTTTATACAATTGGTGTTTAATATCTATTCTTTCAACTATGGCCTCAATAATCCAATCAGCATCACCTAAGTGATGTAAATCATCTTCTAAGTTACCGGCCTGAATATAATTTAAACAATTTCTCTCTATTAGTAATGGAGGATCAGATTTTTTTATATTAACTATTGCATTATTAGATATTTTATTTTTGTCTTCACCTTCTGAGGGAAGGTCTAATAAAATAGTATGAATTTTTGAATTTGCTAAATGAGCAGCTATTCCTGAACCCATTGTGCCAGCTCCAATCACAACAACTTTTTTATAAAATTTTGACATTTTTTAAATCTAAAACCAGTACTTTCCAAAAGCAAGAATAAATCCACAGACAATAACAACAAAAGTACTTATAAAAAATAGTACTTTGAATATTTTTTTAGCTTCTCTGGTATTTTCTTTTTTTTTATATTTTCTTTTAAAAAATAAAATAACACCAAGGCAAATAATTAATACCGGAAATAGTCTAAATTGCTCCATATATTGATTTATCATTGTTATTACTTATTCCTTTATTCTAAGAGAAAGAAGTTATCAAAGAGTATTGAATTTCTGAAGGAATTATTTCTAGTTTATAGATTTAAAAGATCTGTTATTTACATATATTTTCTATTAAGTTATTAGTGATAATGTACAAAGCGCCTTTAAGTGACCTAAACTTTGCAATCAATCAAATCATTGATTTACAAGAGATTAATAAACTACCAGGCTATGAAGAAATATCTAACGATTTAATAAATCAAGTTCTGGAAGAAGCTAGCAAAGTCTCAAATATTCTCGCGGAAAGTAATTATGAAGGGGACCACATTAGCTCAAAGAGAAATGAAGATGGGAGTGTTACGACTCCTCCAGGTTTCAAAAAATCTTATAAGGCTCTTGGAGAAGGTGGTTGGACCAGCTTAGAAGCAAAAGAAGAATTTGGAGGTCAGCAAATGCCTACAATAGTTTCTGCAGCAGTAAATGAAATATGGCACTCTGCAAATATGTCATTAGCTTTATGTCATTTACTAACACAAGGCCTTATATATGCGCTTCAAAAATCAGCCTCTAAGGCACAACAAGATTTATTCATCCCCCCTTTAGTTGAAGGAAGATGGACGGGTACGATGAATTTAACAGAACCTCAAGCAGGCACAGATCTGGCTTCAATTAAAAGCAAAGCTGTTAAAGAAGATGACCATTACCGTATAAGCGGTCAAAAAATTTATATTACTTATGGTGAACATGATATGTCTGAAAATATTATTCATCTAGTATTAGCTAGGACACCTGATGCTCCTGACGGGGTAAAAGGAATTTCTGTTTTTATAGTTCCAAAATTTAATGTAAGCAAGGACGGAAAATTAGAAGAACAAAATGATGTAACTTGTCTCTCCATAGAAAAAAAATTAGGAGTCAAAGGCTCTCCAACGGCAGTGCTTCAGTTTGGCGAAAATAAAGGAGCTATAGGTTATTTAGTTGGTGAAGAAAACCAAGGTCTTCAAATAATGTTTGAAATGATGAATCATGCAAGATTTACTGTGGGCGTACAAGGGCTTTCAATCTCAGAAAGAGCTTTTCAACAGGCTGTGCAATATGCAAACGATAGAGTTCAAGGTATTCCAATTGAGAAAAGTAAAGGAGATCCTATTATTCATCATCCTGATGTATTAAGAATGCTTTCAGTTATGAAATCAGAAATTGAGGCCATGAGAGCCCTTTCAATTTATGGAGCTTTTAGTATGGATATGGCAAATTTAGCTTCAGTAGATAAAGAATTTTGGCAGGAAAGATCATCTTTATTAGTGCCGATCATCAAAGGATGGCTAACTGAAAGATCATTAGAAATCACTTCTCAAGCAATTCAAGTACACGGAGGAATGGGTTTTATTGAAGAAACGGGTGTTGCTCAACATTTTAGAGATGCAAGAATTCTTCCAATTTATGAAGGAACTACAGCTATTCAAGCAAATGACTTAGTTTTTCGGAAAACTATACGAGATCAAGGTAAGGCTATAAGTTTACTCTTAGAGGAAATATCGGAAGAGCTTGAAATTTATAAAAATAATAAAAATAATATAGTCAACAAATCAGCACATACCATGATGGAAGCTGTGTCTATTTCTAAAAAATCAGTTGGTCACTTAATTTCCACGTCTAATAATCAAAAAAAATCTGCTGTTTCAGGAGTTAACTATTTAATGATGCTCGGGTATCTATGTGGTGGTTGGTTGATGTCAAGATCTGCAAGCAAAGCAGCTGAAGAGATAGAAAAATCTGAAAAACCAAGCGAATTCATGCAGGCTAAATTAATTAGTTCTGATATTTTTATGACCCATTTACTTCCTAAAATAAAATCTCTTTCTGATAGTATTATTAAAGGCGATGATTCTATCTTAGCAATGAAGCCTGAATGGCTTAGCCGATAATTATTAATTATGCATTTGAATAGTTTGGACCACCACCACCTTCTGGTGTGATCCAATTTATATTTTGAGATGGCTCTTTAATATCGCAGGTTTTACAATGAATACAATTTTGAGAGTTGATAATAAATTCTGACTGTTTGGTTTCATTATTTAATTGAATGTCGTAAACACCTGCAGGACAATATCGTAAGGCAGGCTCATCAAACTTTTCTAAAGTATAATTAATAGGTAAATCAGGATCTTTAAGTTGCAGATGAACAACTTGATTTTCAGCATGATTAGTTCCTGTTAAGTATACTGATGACGATTTATCAAAAGTTAAAATACTGTCATATTTTGGATATAGAATTTTTTTTGAATTTTTAGCTAATTGTAAAGTTTCGTGATCTGCATGTTTATGCTTTAATGTAAAAGGAAGTTTTCCTTTAAATAGCAACTGGTCTATTCCGGTAAATATCAGTGCTGGGATTAAGCCCCATCTAAAACTTGGCTTAACATTTCGAGCTTCATAGAGTTCTTTATAGACCCACGATTTTTTAAAAAGACTTTCATATGCTGATAAATCTTTTTGATTGTAGAGATGGTCTTGAATTGTCTCTGCTGCAATCATTCCACTTTTCATTGCAGTATGAGAACCTTTGATCTTCGGCATATTTAAA
>CAYZPP010000044.1:0-6839 GCA_964480315.1 uncultured Alphaproteobacteria bacterium
GAGAAAAGGTGGTATGATCACTATTTTAAAGAAAATTAAAGAGTATCAGATGTATATAAAAAGAGGGTTCTACCACTAATTTAGTGGAAATTAAAAACGAATGTCATTCCTGCGTGGTCAATAAGCGTTGGTCACTGAGCGGAGTCGAAGTGACCATGTAGGAATGACATAAAACAGAATTTTACGAACCAATTAAAAACGTAACAATGAAAAGAATAATGAATTGCAAATCGTTAATCTTAGTTTTCCTTTTAACAGTCACCGTATCTCTTGCGCAACAGGAAAGATCTAAGGTTGGAATCAGGCCATACCCGCGCGACAGTGTTCATGAAATGACAGGTGGTGGCAGGGTTGCCAACTGGAAGCCAGGCATCGGGAATTACGATGATATGCTGAAAGCTGATGATTATACAGCTTTGAATATAGACGTGGTTAAAGGTTATAATGGCGTCTTTCGTACCAAACAAGTTTTTTTTGAGCATTATATACACCAGCAAGGAGGCGATTGGGTAGATTCCAATCCGGAAACAAATAAATTGATTAAAACAATTCGTACTTACGAAAGCAAAGGGGGTGAGGTGAAGCATATCATCATTTGTCGGGAAGGGTGGCTATATGATAAAGTCAATGGCGATACAGGACCAATTGACGGTGATCCCAGAATACTTCATCAACGAGATGTGGACGATACGCGAAAAGTATTTAAGGATGCTCATGCCCTTGGATTGACAAAACACGACAATTATAAACTCATACAAATGGTGGTGCATCCTGCCGTTTTTCTAGACGATCCTAAGGCAAGAGAGATCATTAGTACGATGGATGGAATCTGTATTGAATCACATCAGTTTAACCGCTATTGGCCATTAGGTAATGAAATTTCAAACCCTGAAGAAATAGCTAGGGGCGCTAAATGGGTGCTAGAACAAGGGATGGAATATATTTTCTATTACGGACCGTATCAGTATAAGGATTGTGATACCTACACAGATTTTCTTGAAAGGGATTGGCTGAGAGCTTTTTGGAAAAGAGGATTGCCCAAACATCATAAGAATATGTATTACTACCTGAATGCATTTCCTCATGGCTGTGGGAATACAAGGCCGGTAGGTCCTGAGTCAGATCCAAATTCCTACCTCGGGTTTGCCAAATGGCTGATTCAGGAGTTGGAAGATGGAAATTAAAAGGGCGCATATACAAAAGAATAGAGATGAACTTCAATATCCTGAAATTCCAGATCAAGAAATTGGAAGAGAAAAAGACGGTATGACCACAATTTTGATAAGGAATAAAAGGAATTAGGAAACAAAAAAAACAGGACATTGATAAAGTTGAAATTAAAAATAGCATACGTATCATTTGTAATAGTTCTTACGACGATATACTCAAGTGCTCAATCAAAAACGGAGAACCAATTCGGGACGTACAATTTCGGACTTGAACATTTGGATCCTGCGGAGCAAATAGAATTTATAGAAGGCCTAGGATACAAAAGTTTCTTCTTTAGGGTAAAAGTGCCTAAGGATTTGGAACTTTTAAAGGGCTATAGTGCTGCTTTATTGGATAGCAACAAAGATTTTAAAATCGAATCGGTTTATTATCCCTGTAAAACCACCGATAAACCTGCACAGGCTGACTATTGGAAAAATGTTATAGACGAATTATCAGGAAAATCAATAAGTTTTAGTCTGATCATGAGGGGTTTTGATGAACCCGGTTTGGAGAAAAAGCTGATTGAAATAGTAGACTATGCTGAGCAAGCGAATTTAGAAGTGGTCTTATATCCTCATTTTGACACAAGCATATAAGATGCCGAAGATGCTTGCACTCATCGAGAAACTCGGGTTTCCTAAACATTTAAAATTGTCATTTCATTTATGTCATGAAGCACGTGCGGGAAATGCTTATCGTTTGAATGAGGTAGCATTAAAGGTTAAGGATTAGATGGTACTGACTACTATAAGTGGAGCATTGAAAGAGTTTTTCACGGAAGGACTAGACTGGAGTGATGCGATCAGGCCTTTAAATGACAGTGAATATGATTTATCGCTCTTTATGGATGCCATCAATGGCATTGGATATCAGGGCCAGTTATACTCCATACTTTTGGAATAAAAGATCCTGCTCCCGAAGTACATCTCAAGGAGTCAATGGCAGTTTGGAAAACTTTAATAAAATAATAGATTAAATCTTGAAAGCCAATTGTCTATATAACATTTTGTGCTTAAGGATAAAAAAAGATAATCCTATTAAAAAACACTACAACCTTGATTAGAAACATTACTATAACCCCAATGCGTGTATCACGCTTAGTGATTTTACTCTGCTGTTTCAATACCATGCTATGGGCTGCCGAAATTAGTCCTGATACCAATGGTAGTTGGCAGGATAGCAGTATTTGGCCTGGAGATCAATTGCCTGGTGCCAATGATGATGTGATCATTCCAACGGGGTTCTCAATTGATCTGACTGGAACTATTGAGGTCAAATCCATCACTGTAAATGGAACACTACGTGCAGTGAAAGATGCGTCCATTGACCTGAAAGTTGAGTGGATCATGGTGAGGGGTGATGATGCGCTTTTTGAGATTGGAACCCTTGAGGAACCCTTCGATGGAGCTTATAATTGCGTAATTACGCTTGTAGGGGTCAATGATAATGATCAGGTAATGGGCATGGGTGACAAGATGATTGGTGCCTCGAATGGTGGCAAAATTGAATTTCACGGGCAGCAGAAAGTGAGTTGGAGTCACCTCGGAACCAATGTCAATAGTGGCTCAAATCAAATTACCATGGCTTCAGCTGTGGATTGGGTTGTGGGGGACGAAATAGTTATTGTATCGAGTCGTCCAAATTGGGAAGAAGCCGAGAAAAGGACGATTGCCGCGATCAGTGGTGATGGTTTAACCATCACCTTGAATAGTAGTTTAAACCATCCACATGTTGGGTCTATTGAGACCTATACAAGGAATACCGATAACAAAACATGGACGGCGGATTTACGGGCAGAAGTCGGCCTTTTGACACACAATGTAAAGATTCAAGGGGATGCCAGTAGTGAATCAGGTGGCTATGGTGGGCATATCATGGCCATGTCAAACAGTACAATCAATGGAAGCAATATTGAACTGTATCGTATGGGGCAAAAGGGAATACTCACGAGATACCCATGGCATTGGCACCTATTGCATGAATCAGGGGCAGGTCAATATTTGAAGAATTCAAGTGTTCACAGATCATTTAATCGCGCTGTTACAATACACGGTACCAGTTATGTGAATGTAGAGAACAACTTTTTTTATGATCATATCGGCCATGGTGTCTTTCTCGAAGATGGCAGTGAGCGATACAATACGATCAAAAATAATGTCGTGCTGTTGTCTAAAAGACCTAAAGAAGGAGAAGAATTGACGCCTTCGGATAATGAATTGGATGAGGTGCAAAACCGTACCCCGTCAAGTTTTTGGATCACCAACCCCAATAATACTTTTGAAGGTAATGTGGCCGCTGGTACCCAGGGTACCGGTTATTGGTTTGCCTTACCACAAAGCCCAATGGGTCTTTCAGCAGGTGATTCTCGATTCGATGGAATTGAGCCATTCAAAGAACCATTGGGTTCATTTAAGAATAATAAAGCGCATAGTTGCCGTAGCGGATTCGATATTTTTGATCAACTAAATGCAGATCATAGCATCAGAAGAAATGCAGGTTGGCAAAATAGCGAACAGCATCTCATTGAAGATTGCACCTGGTATGCCAATGACCTGGCACTCTATACAGGTATAGGTGGAGGAGTGGGAGATAAAATCACCTATGCAGCCAATTTGATTTTTTTGAATAATGTGGTAGTGGATAACATCACTGCCATACAGTTTGCCAGTTATTCTCAAGTCAAGGAATCCGTCGTTGTAGCCGATTCAGGAAATGATATCTTATCGGTACCCACGAGTCTTTACAGGATTTACGATGGTGCAGGACAAATCCATGGTAGTCATTTGGTGGGTTGGAATGGTAGCGGTGTTGACTATTTAAAGGATGGCGGAGCAGCGACTAAGCATACGAATCATCGAATTTCAGGAATCACAACAGATGACGGGATGCCACCAGTAGTGAACATGCGGGATTATGATATTCCAATGAAAAACAATGATGATACGCTTCAAAGTTTGTCCCACCCGCGCGTTTGGAACACCGTGTTGTATGATGAAGACGGTAGTTTCTCTGGTCGGCCAGAATCTTCTATTGTGAGTAATCACCCCATGATGTTGGTAGGAGACGAATATCAGCACTCTAACTGGGTAAATGCCTATCGGAGTCCACACAAGTTTGCACTGACCATACTTCAATTTGATGGCATGGCAAGAGCCGATTCGCCAAATGTTACTTGTACAAGATCCAAGGATGGAACACCATCTGCATTTAACTATGACATGTACGGATACAAGGATCATATCATGACACCTGTGATTGTAGGTGAAAATTTTAGGTATACCTATACTTTTGAAACACTTCCTGCTTCTAAGAATGTTAGTGTGATTTTGGATGATGCCACTGTAGGAGACGATTTCATCATCAAATTTTCCGACTTTGGTAAGTTGGGTGGATTAGCGCTTACACAGTCGGGTGCTGCATTGACCCGTGAAAGTTCACTCAATGACCTTGAGAATAGCAACTCAACAGCTTATTACGCGGAGGCCAATGGTGATTTGTACTTAAAGTATGTAGCAACAAAATTCCTGCAAGATCTGGATGTTGATTGGACAACCAGTTTTGATGTACCTATGCTGGATACGGATGGAGACGGGGTTTCCGATCGGGATGAAATCATTGCGCGCACCGATCCATTTTCAGATGCCCCTCCTGAGCCTGGTCCCAATCTACTTGTCTGGGATTTTGACAATGATGTTGAAGGATGGTCGGGCAACCCGCATAATTTGAGCGTATCATGGAACAGTAGTGGGTATTTGGACTGTGACCCATCCGGAAACGATCCGTACGTGTTTAATGCAAATTTGCAATCGTTCGATACGGATAGAATAAATTACCTACAGGTACGCGTGAAAAATGGAACGTCACATACCGGAGGTGCCTTGTATGTATTTACCGCATCTTCAGGGACATTTCCTATTACATTTGCTATGACTCCCAATTCTTCTGAATTTGAAACGATACTCGTAGATCTTTCGACAGTAAGTGGGTGGACGAACAAACTCACGGTTGATAGGTTGAGGCTTGACCCTAACAGTAATGGTGCAGCTGGTACGATTTCATTTGATCATATTTATTTAATGGAGACTAATTCTGGAAGTTTGGATCTGTACAGTACTAATTTTAACATAGAAGCCATCGGTGAAACCTGTGTCGACGCAAAAAATGGATCGATTATTATAAGTACTGCGAAGACGCTTAATTATTCGGTGCGCTTAAATAATTCTGAAAGTTATGATTTTAGCAGCGAATTGACCATCGACGATTTAGCACCAGGAGATTATTCAATTTGTATTACGGTTTCGGAGATACCCGACTACGAACAATGTTTTAATTTAACCATAGAAGCATCAGAAGAAATTTCAGGTAAAACAGTTCGAACCAAAAACGGCAATACAGTTACAGAGACCATGTACATTAGCTCAGGTACGGCACCCTATACCATTGCTATTAATGGGGAACTGTTGTTTTCAACTTATGAGAGAAATTTTTCCGTCGATGTAAATCATGGAGATAAAATAAGTGTTAGTTCAAAACTTGAATGCGAAGGAATCTTATACAGTGATGTCAATCTAATCGATCAATTTACCGCCTCTCCAAATCCAACAACAGACTATGTGGATATCCTTGTTCTAACGATTCAAAAACAGGAAATATCGGTCACCGTTTATTCATTACTGCAACAAAAGGTTTTGGAAAAGAACTGTACAGTACAAAACGGACGTATTAGGGTACCTTTAAACCACCTGTCTACTGGGCTTTATTTTGTTGTCTTAAATTTAGAGACGCCTGTTAATTTTAAAATAGTAAAACATTAATGATTAAAATTTAATCGCAGAAGTAAAAAATTAAATTAATGTTACATATGACAATTAAAAAACAATAAAAATATACAGATGAAACAATGAAAAAGTCGATTTTAATTTTAGCGAGTTTTATCCTGTTTTCCTGTGGAGGTTCTGATAGTGATGAACCTATGAGTACTCCTCCTCCCACAACAGTTAATGAAGCGCCTTCAATTCCAGTTTTGACAGCCCCAAGTGATGGATTGTTTTGTACTGATCTTTCATTGGATTTTTCATGGAATAGTTCCTCCGATCCAGATGGAGATGCTATTAGTTATGAGATTCAAGTAGCAACCAATAATTCGTTTTCTGAAAATCTTCAAAGAAAATCAATTTCGGGCAGCACAACTACTTTCAGTTTACTAGCAGGCAAGGCTTACTATTGGAAGGTGAGTGCAAAAGATGCTAAAAACAAGTCGAGCAATTATTCAGCTACACAGAAGTTTTATTCTGAGGGTGAAGGTGTGAGTAATCATTTACCTTATGTTGCCACCTTGATAAGCCCTGCTTTAAATACGGAACTCAATTCCGGTTCAACAACACTGGCCTGGAGTTCAAGTGATTTAGATGATGATCCTCTTACCTATGATGTATATTTTGGTGAAAGCGATACGCCTGCCTTGGTGTTGGAAAATTCAAGCAGCTCTACATATGATGTCAACCTTGATGCGAATACCATTTACTTTTGGAAGGTTGTAGTTAAGGACAATGCCGGCGGTGAGGCCGTTGGTCGGGTATGGACCTTTAGCACCGAATAAGATTATTTTAAAAAAGCTTAAATTAAAG
>CAYZPP010000045.1:0-6745 GCA_964480315.1 uncultured Alphaproteobacteria bacterium
TCGGGCATGGGGAGAGATGCGCTTCGCACTCTTTCAAGATGATAAACGGTATGTATTCCACACTACACGTCACACCTTCGCAACTGATATGGCGAATGATCTTAAAGCGCCTATCAGCACAATTGCCAACGCAATGGGTCACAAAAGTCTAAAGACGACTGCACGGTACATAAAGACGAAAAGCGAACACCAGCACGCGCTGGTTGAGCAACTGTGAGCTAAGGCTGGCAGCGAATTCGTTATGGTACCCTATTGAAGAACAGTGAAGCAAAAACAAACGGGAGCAAACAAATGAACAAAAGTAAAACACAATTTGTACAACAGGCAGGCCAAGAGACTAACAGCCTAGATGTGTGGCAGCGTAATCAAATGCTAAAAGATGCAAACGGCCCACCAAAAGACGGACCAGAAGACAGCACCTTCCTACAAGCGCAAGCTTGGCCAAACGAAGCCATGGGACCACCAAGCAAAACACAAGGAAACCGCGACAAGTCAACATCAGACAGATATGGCCGAGCTCCTACAACCAACACAACATATGAAAAACGAATGAGAACAGACGGACGTGAAAAGTTCGCGAAGAGCATCGAGGCAAAGGTCACTCCCAAAGGAACAAAAGTTTCAAAGAGTGTACAAGACAGACCAGCACATTTTAATAAGTTGAACGACGTTAGCGCAGACGTAGCGGAAGGTCTTAGGAAAGACCTCGTGAACGCTCAGACTGCGGCGGGACCAAGGCCAATGTGGGTAGAACCACTGAAGCTAGTTAGTCCTGAGACGCTTAGTTACATTGGCCTAATCTGCTGCTTTAATTGTGTGTTAAAAAACTGGAGCCTTTCCAATTTGACACAGAAGATTGGCGAGATGATTGAGCAAGAGCTTCTTTTAGTTGAGCTCATGGATGATGACGCAAAGACAAACAAACGGATCATTAAGCAAGTTGAAGAAGCACATAGTAGTCGAGACGTGCGCCTCAAGAGCTTACGCAACATCGTGATGAAGAACGGCTTTCGCTCTTTGCGGTTTGGTGTATTCACTGATGCTACAACGAAGGCTGCAATGAAGGTCAGGCGCACACTGTATGCAGCGCCAGTTCTTTCCTCTGTTCTTCAATATTGCGATGTGTTCGAGAAGGTGACCGAAGTTGAGGGCAAAGAGAACACTGTTGCGCGGATACAGTTCACCATTGAAGCTGAGGAAACTCTAAGTAAATCAGAAGAGCATCTGTCGTGGCTGGCTCCAATCTATAAGCCTATGCTGACCGCTCCAGCGCCTTGGACATCTTTTGATACTGGCTGCTATGATGATGCATTCCTGTCGTCTCGTGTAAGTTATGTTAGGCAAGCCACAGCAGCGCAGAAGAGGCACATAGAGCACCAGTTTGCTCAGGGCATACCAACACACGCTAGGGCCGCAAATGCCCTTCAAGCAACTCCTTTGAGCATCAACAGGCCTATGCTTGAAGTCGTCGAGTGGTGTTGGCAGGCACAAATGAGCTTGGGTAAGTTTCCTACGTCATCGCTACCGCCACGGCCACGTCTGCCAGAGGACCACGAGAGCTTGGCTCCAGTTCTAAAAGCAGCAATCAAGGCAGACATCCGCAAGCACTTTGCGCTTGAACGTCAGGTCAAGGGTGCGGCTGCTGTGATGCGTCAGGACTTGAAAACCGCCAAAGAACTATCAGACCACGAGCAATTCTTTTTGCCAGTCAACTTAGACTTTCGCGGGCGCTTGTACTTTGTGCCAGCGTTTAACTATCACCGTGATGACCACATCAAGAGCCTGTTTACATACCAGCGTGGCTACAAAGTAGACGGCAACAATGCTTACTGGCTTAAGGTGCACTTGGCGAACTCTGGTGACTTTGAAAAGATCAGCAAACAGCCACTTGATGAAAGAGCCGCGTGGACAGAAGCAAACCACGATATGCTCCTAGACATTGCCACTGACTACCAAGCAACTTTTGAGCTATGGTCCCAAGCTGACAAGCCCTTTGCGTATCTTGCTGCAATCTTTGAGTATGCTAGGTTAATTGCAGAGGGCGACGACTTTGTGGGCTATTTGCCAATCAGTTTAGATGGCACCAACAGTGGCGTTCAGATGTACAGCGGTATAAACCTTTCGAGCACTGAGGGCTCTTTAGTAAACCTTGTGCCGACTAACAGCATGGCCGACATCTACAAGCTGAACGCTGATCGTGTCATCGAAGAGCTCAAGTGCATAAAAGATGGCAGTGAGCCTTTTAACCCTAAGTGGGCGCAGTCGCGCACCAAGCTGCAATTAGCTCAGGCTTGGCTTGACTTTGGTATAAACCGCTCAGTTCTGAAACGAGCGACAATGACTTGGGCGTATTCATCGAAGGCGGTGGGTATGGCTGGACAGTACATGGAAGACTTGATGAAACCATTACAGCGCAAAGTTGCTTATGGTAAACTTAAAGAACATCCGCTGGGAGACACAGAACGTGCACAATTCGAGGCTGCAAGGTTCATGGGTCAAATTAGCTATGATGCAATCAAGGGCTCCCTGCCCCACGTCAATGCCACCATGGAGTATCTACAAGGAGTTGCAAAGGTAGTGAGCGAGGAAAACAAACCAATCAAATGGACCACACCATCTGGTTTTCCTGTCGTGCAAGAGTACCGTAGAAAGAAGCGAAGAGAAGTCAGGATATTTCTGTTTGATCGCTCGTTGCAAAAGAGAACGCGGCACAAAGTGTCACTTGCACAAGAGACAAGCAGCATTGACGTGCAGAAGTCTACAAATGCCATTGCGCCTAACTTTATCCATGGATCAGGAGATAGCAGTCACATGCACCTTACGATCTGCCACATGCTAGACAACGGTCTTGCTGAGGACTTTTTTATGATCCACGACAGTTTCAGTATGTCGGGTGATACGTGGGATTTGTTCGATGGTGTCAGGGAGACTTTTGTAAATATGTTTGATGGCGATTGCATCCTTCAGAAGTTCGAGGATGAGGTACGTCAGCAACTTTCTGATCCAAACGCTGTATTACCAACGATGCCAGCAAAAGGCACTTTGGACATCCAGCAAGTCAAAGGCTCTGAATTCTGCTTTAGCTAGTTAAGGTACCCTATTGAAGGACGTTTTCGCGACTAACTCCCAACAGCGCAAATGTCTTTCTTTCACTCTCTCAACCTGGCCTGCCATTAACTTGGTGGGCCTTTTTTATCAAATGAACGGAAGAAAACATGGCTAAACCACGATTTAACACACCCTTGGGACGCGCTAAGTTCCCACATCTTAACACTCCCGACACTGCTTTTGACACTGTGTCACCAAAGTTCAAAGTTGAGCTTCTTATGTCAGCCGAAGATGCAGCGCCAATCATCAAAGAGATTAAAGCGCACGCAGAAGCTATCCACGGCAAAGCAACTTATAAGATGCCAATAGTTAAAGATGAAGAGACAGGCGAGGTGAGCATCAAAGTACAGTCGCAGTATCAGCCAACTTTCATAGATAGCACTGGCGCTGTGATGGACCCAGACAACCTACCAAAGATTGGTGGTGGCTCAGAGTTACGTGCAGGCGGCACTCTAAACATCTACGAGGTCAGCGGAACTAAGGGCGTTGCGTTGATGCTGAGTACGATACAAATCGGAAGCATTTCGACAAGTGGTGCTGACACGTCTGGCTTTGGTGCTCTTGATGGCGGCGGCTACGTTGCAAGTCCAAAAGAACCATCTGAAGCGCAAAGTAAAACACCAAGCGCAGAAGTATATGATTTCTAGGCAGCAACGATTTAGAGGTATTGCGGCGGGGTACAGAAGTGGTCTGGAAGAGACAATAAGTAAAGTTTTGGAAGAGCAAGGTATCGAAGTTCTATACGAAACAGATAAGGTCTACTATAGAATTCCAGAGCGAAACTCGAAGTACACTCCAGACTTCAAGCTACCAAAATCTGATGGTTTCTGGTACTTAGAGACTAAAGGCATATGGGTAGTGGCAGACCGTGCCAAGCATATACTGATAAAAAAGCAGCACCCTAACATCGACATTAGGTTTCTGTTCTCGAATGCACGCTCAAAGCTTTATAAGGGTTCAAAGACCACTTACGCAGACTACTGTGAGAAGCACGGGTTTCGATACGCACACAAGCATCTACCACAAGACTGGATTGATGAGTGCCTGTCGCATTCGACTAAGTGAAGCAAAGGGCTACCGAAAGGTGGCCCTTTTCACATTGTGTCGATCCAAAGGAACAGCAAATGGAAATGATAGACAATGGTGAGGCCGCCTTTGTAAGGCACGGCCCATGTGGCGCGTGCAACTCAAGCGATGCCAAAGCCGAATACACAGACGGGACAACTTGGTGCTTCAGTTGCCAGACACATACCTTTGGTGACGGTGAGGATGCACGACAGCCCAGCGCATCTATTAGCAAGCCAAAGACACCGCTGCTTGAGGGTGACTATCAAGACCTTCGCTCTAGGAAGATTACAGAAAGAGCGTGTCGCAAATATGGCTATATGGTATCAAAGCACCCGATAACTGGCGAGGTGGTGCAAGTTGCGACTTACCGTGACAAGCAAGGCCGCGCTGTAGCCCAAAAGATTAGAACAGCAGACAAGAAGTTTTCAGTAGTTGGAGACAGTGATCAGATGGGCCTTTACGGGATGCATCTGTTTTCTAACGGCAAGAAGATCGTTGTGTGTGAGGGCGAGATTGACACCCTGTCAGTTGCACAATCGCAGAACCTAAAGTTTGCTGTAGTCGGCGTGCCCCACGGAGCCCAGAGTGCAAAGAAGCACCTACTAAAGCACATCGACTACCTGTCTAACTTTGAAGAAATTGTGCTGATGTTTGATCAGGACGAAAGTGGTCAAAACGCTGCACAAGCCTGTGCTGAGGTTCTGCCAGTAGGCAAAGTCAAGATAGCTGTATTGCCACGTAAGGATGCAAATGAGTGTCTAGTAAATAACGAGAACAACGCAATAATCACTGCTATCTACGAGGCTGCTGATTTTAGACCCGATGGCATCGTCAGTCTTTCTGACCTTCGTGAGACGGTAGCAATCCCAGACCCAGAAAGCCCAATGCAATACCCCTACCCTGAGCTCCAAAAGATGCTCAAGGGATACCGTCAGGGCATCGTCTGCCTCATTGCGGGGTCTGGTGTTGGTAAGTCCACCTTAGTACGTGAGTTTGCATATCACCTACAGCAGGGCGGCTACACAGTCGGTATGCTCATGCTCGAAGAGAGCGTTAAGCGCACTGGCCAAGGTCTGGTAGGTCTACACATCAACAAGAACATAACTGTTGATCCTGATGCTTCCAGTTCAGATGAAATTAAGGCTGGCTTTGATGACCTACTGTCCTCTGGGCCAATATATCTGTTTGACCATTTTGGTGCCAACGACATGGACATCATATGCAACCGCATCAGGTACATGAAGTACGCACTCGGTTGCTCCGTTGTGTTTATAGACCATATCTCAATGATCGTTTCGGCAAACACAGACACCAACGATGAGCGCCGTATGATCGATGGAATAATGCACACGCTGCGCGTTCTGTGTTCAGAGCTTGACCTTGCTCTGGTCCTTGTCAGCCACCTAAAGCGTCCTCAGTCTGAGAAAGGACACGAGGGTGGAGCTACTGTCTCACTTTCTCAAATGCGTGGGTCACACAGCCTAGCGCAACTCTCAGACGCCGTAGTTGCAATGCAAGTCCCAGAAGATGACACAACGTCAGGGGCGCGGGAATTAGTGGTCCTCAAGAATAGATTTAGTGGCCACGTAGGTTCAGCGGATCAACTTCAGTACGTGATGGAAACGGGCAGATTAGTGACCCTTTCCGACAGCATTCCCTTTTAAACCAAAAGAACACCAAGGAGATAAGCATGTCTTATACCAAAAGAGATACTCTAACTATGAACAGCTATCAGGCCGAAGCGTCAGTGACAGCGCAGTACCGTTGGAAGGTCATATACCCAGCCTTGGGGTTAGCTAATGAAGCTGGTGAAGTGCTTGGTAAGATCAAGAAACTTATTCGCGATAAAGACATAACTTTTGGTGAGATAGGTGATCTCCCAAGTAAGGACAGAGTAGCAATTGCCGATGAAATCGGTGACGTACTTTGGTACTGCGCCATGCTGGCTAAAGACTTAAACATCAGCCTTAACGAGGTGGCATATTTAAACTTAGATAAGCTCGAAAGCAGGGCTGCACGTAATAAAATTGGTGGCTCTGGTGACAACCGATGACTGGGGGCCGCTGGGTCTGGGACTTAGAGAGCAACGGCCTGCTAGACACAATCCATACTGTCTGGTGTATCGTGTGTAGAAACGTAGATACTGACGAAGTTCGTGAGTTTGGTCCTAATGAAATCCAAGGCGCACTAGACCTACTGGCTGGTGCTGATGAAATCATTGGTCACAATATAATTGATTACGATCTGCCAGCTTTAGCTATTGTTTACCCAGGTTGGTCTACGAGTGCCAAGATCACAGATACTTTGGTGCTCTCTCGGCTGCTACGTGGTGAATTATACAACGATGATGCAGAGCGCAACTTCAGCCAAGACAAGTTTGCAAAGCGTCTTTGGGGAAGCCACAGTCTAAAGGCTTGGGGCCTTCGCTTAGGTGACTTCAAGGATGACTATGACGGCGGATGGGAAGCATTCAGTGACGTTATGATGACCTACTGCGTCCAAGATACGGCTGTAACCGCTACTCTATACAAGCACTTTATGAAGACTGAGCCCAGCGCACTTTCAGTGT
>CAYZPP010000046.1:0-6628 GCA_964480315.1 uncultured Alphaproteobacteria bacterium
TTATTTATTTTTCTTTGGTAGTAGCGCTGCTATTATGTTTGTTGCAAGTATATTTGGACATAATGGATATATTGAGATTAATGCTTTTTTTATTGGCGCATTTTGTGTTGGAATTATTTGTGCCGCCTATTCCACTGAAGTTTTACGTGGGGCTGTAAGGGCTATTCCCAAAGGACAAATTGAAGCCTCTCACTCTTTTGGCATCAGGGGTAAAAGATTACTTTTTGGTATTATGATACCTCAGACGTTAAGAATAGCACTTCCTAGTATTGGAAATATATGGCAATTAGTATTAAAAGATACAGCGTTAATATCTGTTACTGGTCTAGTTGAAATTATGAGACAAACTCATGTCGCATCCGGATCTACCAGAGAGCCTTTTTTGTTCTTAGTTACAGCAGGGATTTTATATCTACTGTTAACAACTTTTTCTAATAAATTTTTTATGATTGCTGAAAATAATTATAGTAAAGGCTTTGTGTAATGAATTTTCATTTAATTTATGAAAGTTTTTTACAAATTTTAAAAGGGCTAGGTGCGTCTTTAGAGATAATTATTATAAGTTTACTGTTAGGTTTAATATTATCAATAGTTATTGTAATGATGAGACTTACAAAAAATATTGTATTAGATATTTCTAGTAGAACTTTTGTTTTTATAATTAGGGGAACACCCTTGCTAGTGCAAATTTATTTTATTTATTATGGACTTGCTCAGTTTACGGCTATTAGGGAATCTTTTGTTTGGTTAGTTCTTAAAGAGCCATTCTGGTGTGGTGTTTTAGCGTTAACAATTAATACAGCAGCCTATACTTCTGAAATAATTAGAAGTGGATTAAATTCGATTGTTAAGGGACAGATAGAATCAGCAACCGCATTTGGAATGAACAAATTTCAAGCATTTAAAAGAATTCTTCTGCCTCAGGCAGTTCGTCAATCTATTCCAGCATATTCAAATGAAATAATTCTAATGATCAAGGCGAGTTCCTTAGTAAGTATAATTACGATTATGGAAATGACTGGCATAGCCAGAAAAATTATATCAAAAACTTTTTCACCTATTGAAGTTTTTATAGCTGCAGGAATAATATATTTAGCTTTAAATTATTTAGTAACATTAGTTTTTAAAAAAATTGAAAAAAAATATACCATTACTAATTAGTATTTTTTCTATATCTACTTATATTGAAACCTAAAATCAAAAATAAAATTACCATAGGACTAAACCATAAAAAAAAATTATTAATTTTTGGCTGAAAGCTTATATCCTCTCCATATATTATTAATAATTCTTTTTTGATATCTTTTCTGGAAAGACCTTCATCAAACTTTGATTTGAGTTGCTCTCTTAAATTTTGCGCAAAAGTTGTTTCAGAGTCATAAATGCTTTGCCCATCACAAACTAAACATCTAATTGTTTTGTAAAAATCTATTCTTAATTGATCTTCTGAAAAAGCATTAAAAGGGTTTACTAATAAAATTAATATAAATAATCTATAAAAATTCTTCAACATCAACTCCAAATAAAGGGCCCTGAATTTTTTTATAAATTAGTTGTTTATTGATAAAATATGTTTCTGGAACACCTATTAAGCCAAGCTGAAAGGCAATATCACCATTATCACGAATAACATACTCATAGGGGTTCCCATGCTCTTTTAACCAGCTATTTAGGTTATCTTCTTCATCCCGAAAGTTAATACCAATAATACTTACATTTTTTTGTTTAAGTTTCATTAATGTAGGATGTTCAGCTAAACAAGGTGCGCACCATGAAGCAAAAAAATTAATGATATATTTTTTTTCATTTAATTTATCTCCAATAGCTATATTTTTAAAATAGCTTAATTCTTCAAAAACCACTTTTGGTAAAGGAGGATAAGATTTTTTAATAGAACTCTTATCATTGTTTAGATTAATTATTATTATAAAAGCCACCATAAGTAATATTACAGGTATAATAATATTTTTAATTCTACTCATATTTTTCTTTTCTAAAAATCGATAAACCAATACTCGCAATTAGTAACATAGTAGATAGCCATAATAAATTAATCAAAGGTTTATAAACTATATTTAAAACTACATTATTTTCAGTTATGCTTGTTATTGTAGAATAGAAATTATCAAATAAATAACTTTTTTTTGAAACTTCTGTTGTAATCTCCCCAGAGGGTTGATAGATATTTTTAGAAGGACTTAATTCTATAATTTTTCCTGACTTTTTAATTGTCACGCCTACTGTAATTTTTTGATGATTGCTATGAGAACTTTCACTAATACCATTTAAGGTAACTTGTATTAAAGGATCTATGAACTGTGTCGCATTTGATGTATTTGAAAATTCAATATTATAATCTTTATCAAATTGTTCGGTAAATACAGCCGCTAAAATAAATAAAGCAATACTTAGATGTGCTAACCACTGACTGAGAAAAGTAATTGTTCTGTTTTTTAATAAAGAAGGTATGGCAACTATGCTCATAGCGATAATTGGAAAACATAATATAGATGCAAAAGTGAAATAAATATTATTCCATATTAAAAAAGATATCACCCCAATTAAAATAGTTGTGGAAACTAATCTAATTATTAATTTTAAATTAGTTTTATTTTCTCCCCAAGATAATCTAGGAGCTATAGACATTAACAAAATTGCCGGAGCTAATAAAATATTAAAAGTCATATTATAATACGGAGCACCCACAGAAACTTTTTCTTGATAAATTATTTCTGCAAAGAGAGGATAGATAGTTCCTATAAAAACTGTGAGAGCTGCACTAATAAAAAAAACATTATTTAATAATAAAAAACTTTCTCTACTTAATAAGTCAAACTTATCTTGATTAAATAGTTTGAGGCTCTTTATATTTAAAAATAAAGCAAAAGATAAAAGATAGGCAACAATAGCTAGAAGATACATGCCCCTTAAAGGGTCACTCGCAAAACTATGTACAGAGATAATTAAATTAGACCTTACCAAAAAAGTCCCAAAAATAGCAGCTATGAAAGCATAAAGGCAAAGATTTAGAGACCATATCTTTAACTCATTTTTCTTAATTGATACCGCTGTTGAATGAATAAGCGCTGTAGTCAATAGCCAAGGAATTAAAGAAACATTTTCCACAGGATCCCAGAACCACCAGCCTCCCCAACCTAACTCAGAGTAAGCCCAATAAGATCCTAAAACAATTCCTAAGGTTAGAAAGAACCATGATATTTTTGACCATTTTAAAATTTCACTAAAATATTTTTTTTCAAATTTTTGTGAAGACAGCATATGAACTGCTATTGCGAAAGGAATAATAAGTCCAATATAGCCTAAAAATAATATAGGAGGATGAATCACAAATAGAAAATGTTGAAGAACAGGATTCAATCCTAAGCCTTTAATATTAGAAAAAGATTCCAAATAAACAAAAGGATTAGAGCTTAAAATAACATAAAATATAAAACTAATTTCAATTAATAGGATATTTTTAACAATATTTTTATAATTTTTATCACTTAATAAATAAGTTAGTAGATATAAATTGATAATAAATATCCATAATAAAATAGATCCTTCATGACTCCCCCATGAAGAAGCAATTTTGTAAAATAAAGGATCATCAATAAATGAATTTGTAGCAACATTTAAGATTGAGAAATCCGAAATAATAAAACCAATCATTAAAATAATAAATGGCATACAGCCTGTTATCCCAATTGAGAGTAGAGTCAACTGACTGAAAGAATTAGAAAATTTTTTATGCAGAAATAAAAATGATAAAACTAAAAAAAGATTAGAGTAAATAAAAATTTGACCTAATTGTAATAACAATTAATCTCCCCTCCAAACACCTTTAGATTTCATTTTGTCGACAGCACTTTGAGACATATAGTTTTCATCATGTTTTGCGAGAACAGTATTTGCAATTAGAATTCTATTTCTAAGCAAGCCTTCAACAATAATACCTTTATTTTCTTCAACTAAGTTGGGAAGTGTTTTGTTAAATACTACTGAAACAGACATCCCGCCATCATCTATTATCTCAAAATACCAAATAGCATCCCTTAGTTTCAAAGTATTTTTTTTCAGCAAACCCCCTACGCGTATTAACTGATCCTCGCTAATCTTTAATTTGTTTATTTCTGAAGGAGAATAAAAAAAAGAGATTTTATCTTTTAAGGCATAGCTAATTAAATATATAGAGCTAGAAAAGCAGACAAATATTATAATAAAAAAAATAATTCTATTTTTTAATTGTTTGTTGATTTTTTGAAATTTCACTTATCTTATTTAATACACTTTTTTTATTATTCAAAATTATGATCGTTGTCACAGCTGCTAAAACTATAAAAAAAACATAACAAAATAAGACTAAAATAAGACTATTCATCGAATAATTTTCTTCTCTCATACCTTCTTTTTTCGGTGATTGTAATGAAAATCGTTATAACCCAGTACAAACAGAGGCATAAAATGCAAAAAAAACTGATCATAAGAGTAGCTAAATATATACCTGAGAGACTAGGACCTCCAATTTTAAATACACTTGCTCCCTGATGCAATGTTGTCCACCAGTTAACTGAAAACTTAACTACAGGAAGATTTACTAGCCCAATTACGGCTAGTATAGAGGCTGCAAAATCAGATTTTTGAAAATGTTCAAATGAGTTTAGCAGTATAGAATGACCTAAGTAAATAAAAGTTAATATCAACATGGATGTCAATCTTGCATCCCATACCCAAAACGCTCCCCATGTCAGGTACCCCCATATAGAGCCAGTTACCAAAACAGTCACGCTCATTAACAACCCAATAGGAGATATTGATCTAGCTATAATAAAGGAAGTTGGTGATTTAAAGACAAGGCCAATAATACTTGCTGTACCCATTATCCCGAAAAGCATTAAAGAAAGCCACGCCGCAGGGACATGGATAAACATAATTTTAAAAGAAACACCTTGGTAATAATCATTTTCTATAAAAATAATCATACCTAAGGAAATAATAGAAAAGGTTAAAAATAAAAAAAATAATATTTTTTTATACTTGTAAAAAAAATCACTAATAATTTTTGGATTAAGGATAATCATTTACATAGATAGTTTTTTTAAAGCAAAACTAGTTAATAACGGTGAAAATGCAAGATTTAATAAAAAATATGCAAAGAAAAATAAATAAGAATTTTTATCTCCTAAGCTCATATCTAAAGATCCTATAGAAAATATTAAAATTGGTATGAATAGAGGCAATGTAACGACACTAGTGATGGCTAAACGATTACTTTTAGAATTTGAAATTGAGGCAGTTATAGACGATATAAATACAAGACTCAGAAGAGATAAAGATGCTAAAATATTAATTTGCAAAAAGTATTTAAAGTTAAGTGAAAGAATAAGAAATATCAGGGGGGATGTTAGTAAAAAAAATAAGGCTAAATTTAAACAAATCATAATATTTTTAACAAATACAATTATTTCAAGAGCAAATACTGATGTTAAATATTGCTGAATTTTTGAATCATCAAAATCTTCCAAGTAAACCTTTTCAACTTTTATAATCACTGCTAAAAATAATAAAATCCATATTACAGTCATAGATATTTTACTATCAATTTGTATATAGCGTAAAGCTAGACCAAATATAGACGAAGCAATTATAATAAAACTAAATAAAATCAATGTTTGAGAGTTTTTTAATAGCATGAGTTGCCATTCCTTAGAACAAAGTAAAAAAAATTTCTTAATCATATTAAATTGTACTCTTTTATTCCTGTAAGCTCTGGAATTATGTGAGTAGCTATAATAATCATTCCATTTTGATCTCTTTTCATAGACATGATTTTTGTCAATTTATTAATTGATTCTTCATCTAGTCCATTAAATGGATCATCTAATATCCAAATTGGCTTATTGATTAATAGCAAGAATAACATTCTCATCTTTCTTTTTTGCCCAAATGATAAATGAAGAAACTTTTTATTGATATCAAACTCACCATATAAATAGTTAATACTTTTATTGATAGCCTCATCATCTGGAGTAACTCCATTTATAATTAACCAATAATAAATATTTTCTAAAACAGAAAGATCTTCATGAGCGAAATTTTCTTCACTAATAAAAATAAAATTTTTTGATACAATTGCTTGATCTATTAATTCAGAACAATACTCAACTGTGCCCTCCAGTGGCTCTATAAAATTAGCTAAGCATGATAGTAAAGTTGATTTCCCGCTCCCATTAGGACCTTTAATCAAAACAATATCTGAGTCAGATATTGATAAATTGATGTTTTTTAAAATTAATTTGTTCCCACGGGCAAAAGATAAATTTGATATTTTTAACATGAAAAAGCGGGTTATTATAACCCGCTTTTAAGTGAACTTCTAAAGAATTAAAATTTAAAAGATTATCTTTTTCTCTTAACTGCTTTCTTCTTTTTAGGTGCAGCTTTTCTCTTAGGTGCAGCCTTCTTCTTAGTTGCAGCCTTTTTCTTAGTTGCAGCTTTTCTCTTAGGTGCAGCCTTTTTCTTAGTTGCAGCTTTTCTGTTAGGTGCAGCCTTTTTCTTAGTTGCAGCTTTTCTCTTAGGTGCAGCCTTTTTCTTAGTAGCTTTTTTCTTAGGTGCTGCTCTTTTAGCA
>CAYZPP010000047.1:0-6605 GCA_964480315.1 uncultured Alphaproteobacteria bacterium
ATGAATCATTGGCTTTTTTCAATAGCAATAAAATATTGTTAGTTTCGATATTATTTATGATTATAGGAAGCTTACCATTCATATTATTAGCTCAAATTTCAATTAAAAATCCTTTTATATTATTTCAAGATCAGCAAATTAAATTATTTATAATTATAATATTAATTCTAATTATTTCTTTATATTTTTTTATTAACGATGATATTTATAATTCAACAGCTAATAAGATTATTACTATTTCATTTAACACCATATCAATAATTACTGGAACTGGGTATGTGACTGACAATTTTGAAAATTGGGGAAATTATTCATCAATTTTATTTTTGTTAATTATGTTTATTGGGGGTTGCGCAGGTTCAACAACAGGAGGATTAAAAATATTTAGATTTCAAATACTATTTCTTTCTGTAAAAAATCATATTCGAAAACTAATAAAACCACATGGAGTATTTGCTTCAAAATTTAATGGAAAAGTTATTCCAGAGAGTAGTTTTGATTCTGTTACTAGTTTCTTTTTTGTGTATATATTATCTTTTGTATTAATTGCTTTTCTCATGTCATTCAGTGGGTATGATTTAATTACTTGTTTGTCAGCTGCAGCAACTTCACTTTCTAATGTTGGGCCTGGTTTAGGCAATATAATTGGACCTGAAGGTAATTTTAGTAGCTTAACTGATTACTCAAAATATATTCTGTGTTTAGGTATGATTTTTGGGAGATTGGAAATTTTAACACTGTTAATTCTTTTATCTCCATTTTATTGGAAAAGTTAAATGACTTCTTTAGCTATTATTTGACCTAATCTTTGCAATAACCTTTTAATTATATTATTAACTTCCGTATCTTTGTCATCTAATGAAAAACTACCAGTCAGTTTACCAAATTCATTAACCTTTATAAGTTTTGATCTTTTCTTAGAGAGAACTTGATTTGCAATTATAAAATTTAATTCTAATGACATTTCAATCCTAACGCTATTTTCTAATATTTTTTCCGATGTCTTAATTGATAATAATTCAATATCCAACTCACCATCATAACCACTGGTTTTAATACTATCTTCTAACCATTTTTGAAGAGATTTTTTAACTTTTTGAGAATAAGGACCTTCTGTACTACCCTCAAGATTTAAATTTTTTTGAACAACATCGATATAAATTTGTTCATTTGCCGGTTCATATTCTTTTATAACAGAGGCAGTTTCACAACCTGTAAGTAAATAATTAAAAGTAAAAAAATAGATTAAATATTTAGCCATTTAAGTATTCCTTTTTGTGCAATTAATCTATTTCTAGCCTGTTCAATCACAATAGATTTTTGGCTTTTGATAACCTCAGAAGTGACCTCTGATCCAATATTAGCTGGTAGACAATGCATAAAAACACATTCAGGCTTAGTTAAATCCATTAAACTTTTATTTACTTGAAATTTAATTAATTTTTTTTCTTTATCTATTGACTCAATATCATTCATTGAATTAAAAACATCTGTCATCACACAATCAGATTTTTTAATTAATTCGGCATCTAAATCAAAATAGGTTCTGATATTTTCATTTTTATTTACAGACAAAAAAGAATTTTTAAAAATATCTTCATGAGTAAATATATTTAGTTTAATATCTTTGAATAAATTTAACGCTTCCACTAAGCTAAATACAATATTATTTACATCACCAAACCATGAAATAGTTAAGTTTTCAAATTTATTAAAATGTTCTTTTAAAGTGAAAATATCAGAAATAGTTTGGCAAGGATGAGATTTATCTGACAGAGCATTGATAATAGGTTTTTTAAAAAAATTGGATGCATTTATTAATTTTAAATGATTATCAGTTCTATAGACAATTGCATCTAAGTAACAACCAAATATCTCAAAAGTATCTTCAAAAGTCTCATCTCTCTGCATGTTCAATTCACTGAATTTAATATCAATGGGATTGCCACCTAACTGATATATTCCTGTTTGAAATGAAATTCTTGTTCGAGTAGAGTATTTTTCAAAAATAAGACCTAATGACTTATCTTGAAGAACTTTGTTATTTTGAATACTTAGATTTTTAGAGTATGTGAGAATGTTATCAAAATCATCTTTTGTTAGATCTGATATATCAAGAAGACGTTTCATTAGGCGACTATATAAATAAATATAAGTTTCTTCTATATAATAAATATGGATTTATAAAAATCATAATGTAATACTTAGTAATGAATAGAAATATTATAGATAAAAATGAGAATATTGACGTCTACTCAGTCATATCTACTCTGTGGAAAGGTAAAATTATAATTTTATCTTTCACTATAATATCATTAACTTTTAGTTACTTCCTATTAACAAAACATGAACCCCAATATGATTTAAAAATGAATTTTGATATAAATTTTACAAATCAACAAATCTGGAAGAACTGTAAAAGTACAGGCAACGTAGAATGTATGAATTACTATACATTCGCATCTTTAAATAGTTATCTACCACAAAAAATATTAAACATATCGGAATTTGACACCATTGCAGATACAGCGAGCGCTTTGTGGATTTACGGTGTACCCAAAGATAGTGAGGAAAGGGTGTACCGAATTTTTAACAAAGCTAGTGAAGATCTAACAAAAGAATTCCAAAGAAAAGCCTTAATAGACTTAGATATATTTAATAAATATTCAACCTTATTTACTGAGATACAAGATCTTCCAAAAATTGATCTTTATTATGACACACAAAAAACACTTAAATTGATAGAGTTAGGGGAAAAAGCAATTGCATTTAAATTTCCAAGTATAATTGAAAAACCAGTAAGATCCAATTTTTTGATATTATTAGCAATTTTACTTGGCCCCGCATCTAGCATGATGTTTGTTTATTTCAAATATCACATGTTTGATAAAAAAAAACTTAATCTAACTAAGTAAAATTCTGAACATTATATTAGAACGAAAATTACTAGTTTAATAAAATTAATTTTTAATCACTATGTATTTCTATAAACTGTTTATAGTTATTAATAGCAGACGGACCATCAATTATAATTTCAAGTATAATGTTTTTATACGGGTACCACCAATAAGAAAATGAACCAAAGTAGGCCCAAATTAGAAGGATAAAAAAACTATAAATAATTATCATTAGGTATATGAAATGGTCACTTTTATTAGTGCTTTTGAATAAATCTGGCATCCTCGTTAAAACAAATACTTGAATAGGGATAAAAATTAAAGCAATTCGGTCAATAAGAGCTGTAGAGGGCACAAAAGGTAATATGCAAAAAGCAAATATAGATAACCAAGCCATCCATTTCCAAATCGAAGTATTTTTAACATCTTTAAATAATTTTTTATGAAAAATTAATAACAATATAGATGGCAAAACATTCATAAAACCACGTACATATGCACCGCTCGAGGAGTAGCTTATGCTATTAAAATTATGGAGTATGTCCATGATTATATCACGAAAAAATACATAAAAAGGATAAGAAAAAATTAATAAGGATAAGCCTAAAAGTAACATATTTTTTTTTGATTTAAAAAAATTAAAATGAATAAAACCAAATGGCAACATAAGCAAAGCACTAAAATGGAAAGTAAAACCAACAAATATTAATAAATAATATTTAAAATAATTAAATTTTTCCAACTGAGTCAAAGCAACCATAAATATAGCTAAAGCCAAAGACTGTCTATTATAGCCCATACCAACAACAGTTATAAAATAAGGGTATAGAATTATTAAACCTAACCACGGCCTTGGGTTATTTTTACAAAATTTAATTAAGGATAGAATAAAAATAATGCCTAAAATTAAATTAACTAAATAAGGAGTGCCATTATAATGAGCCACCAATTTGTTAATTAAAACAAAAGAAATATCTTTAATCAATGATATGATATTAAGCTCTGTGACTAAATCATCAGAAAAAGGTTTATCAGGTTTATAGTAAGAATTAATATAATTACCAAAATCACCACCTACACTATCTCTAAGGCCTACAAATATTATGAGTATAAATGATATTGATATCCATGAGTATTTATCTTTATTTTTAACAACAGTATTATTCAAGGAATCATCATTTACTAATGCAAACAAAGTAATAATTAAAAAAACAAAAAAATATAGAAGCATTTAATTTATTTTTTTACCTTTAGTTTTTCTAAATCTATTTTCGTATTTATAGAAATAATATCATCAGAAGTTGCAATAGGTAATCCTTGAATTTTAAATCCTTTTTTAAATAAATGTTTTATAAGATATAAAAAACCATGTTCTTTTGTAATATTACTAATTTTACCAAGCAAATTTTTATTTAACATATTTAAGATAATTTTATTTTTAAAAATAAAAAAACCTATTTCTCTTTCACCGTCAACGACAGTAGAATTAATATTTTCTCTTGTTTCCTGAATATCTATAACTGAATTATTATTATCACGAATAACTTTAGTATAAGGATCTTTAACAAACCTAGTTGGAAATGTGAAATGATTATTATTAGATATATGAAATTTAACAACACTATCTATGGTATCAGATTGAATAAAAGGAATATCCCCCCAAATAACCATTAAATTTTCTGACGAATTGTAAAATTTTGATTTTTTAAAACATAATATTGAATTCCCCATACCTAATGCTGTATCCTGAACAATTAACTCAGCTCTTAATGAGCAATTCTTAAGGTGATCATTAATAAGTTTTTTTCCTTTTTTACTTACAATTATAGTTGGGCATGAGTCATATTTATTAAAAACTTCAATAATTCTAGATAAAATAGTTTTTCCATCAATAACTAATAATGTTTTAGGATAATCCAAACCCAATCTAGTGCCCTGTCCAGCAGCAGGAATTAATAATTTAATGTTATTCATGAATATGAAAAGATGACTCTTTTTTAATACCTTTCCAAATAGCCGGATAAAAATATTTAGAATTAGGCCCCATTAACAGTGACAAAACAAAAAAGATACCATTTCTCATTAAGCATCGATAAATTATAATAATCATAACCATAATATTTCTAAAAAAAGAATGATCCATGTGTTTAGAATTATTTATAAATGAATTTTTAATATAATAAAAAACTTTAGTATTACTATAAGTTCTATTTTTAACATTTGGATGAAAATGAAGGGCATTATTAACTGAAATAACATTACCAACTTTTTTTAATCTATAAAAATAATCTGTTTCTTCTCCAAATATAAAATAATTTTTATTAATATTACCTATTTTAGTTATAGCTTTTGTAGAAATTAATGCACCATTAAATAATTGAGCGTAAGGGTAAATTAAGTCAGATGTACATTTCTTTAATTCATCTAAGGTATAAATTTTTCTTTTAAATCCTATTATTTTTGGAAAATTATTAATATTAAAAATAGGTAAAGGAAAAATAAGATTATTAATATTATTATAGTCTACAACCATTGAAGAACAGCAAACATTATTATCTTGTAATAAATATTTTTCTAGAATGCTTAATGCATTTCTTTCAGGATAGCCATCATCATCCATCATCCAAACTGCATCAAAATTATTTTTAAGAGCATAATTAATACCCGTAAACCAGCCACCAGCAGATCCGGTATTATCTTGAGTAATAAAATTAATGTTATTTTCTATGAGGCATGATTCTGTATTATCAGTACTACCATTATTGATAACAATAATATCATCAGGTATTCTAGCTTGATTATTTAGAAATTTTATACATCTGAATAAGAGGTTTGATCTATTATATGTAATAATTATTGCAAGTATTTTCAAGATGACATTATATTAAAAATTTAATGATTATTATATAGTTGTTGTATTTTTTTTATAACTTTTTGGCCATCATGTTGACCTAGTTTTACTTTATCTTCAAAATCATCAAGAATAATATCTAAATCCAAATCTTTAAATCCGTCATGATCATATAAAACTTGATTTTTATCAAAATTATTTTTATTTACATCATTTACAAAATTGTAATCAAATAAATCTGAGTAAGAATATTTAGTAATATTAGGTCTATTCAAATATCTATAAGCATTTTTAAGATACTCAGAGGCTATGTATATAGGACTTTCATAATCAGCCCCTATATTTGTAATAAAAATTTTTAAAGCTTTAGTATTTTTAGAAATAGTATCGGCGACTTTATCGGTCATATAAGTAGGATATAAAGAGGAATGTTGAGTACCAGGAGAATAAACAATAATATCAGCATCTCCTATAGCAATGTTAGTTTCAGGTAACAAATTAATTGAAGTGTTATGCAAATTTAAATAATTTTGTTTATCTACAAATGTAAGTTTTTCAAGTATTTTTTTAGTTGGTACATTATCTAGAAGGAAAATATTCTCTAATCTAACATTAGATCTTAATTCGACAATTTCAGATTCACTATACAACATTCGGCCATCCTCTCTTAAGCCGACTAAAAATTTATTATCAAGACTATTGGGCAAAATATTTACATTTAAAGAGAATAGATTAGAAATATATTTAATAGCCATTAATAAATCGTTATTAAACTTAAAAAAAGCACCGACATAAAGACAGTTTAAAAATGAACAATCAGAAAAATTAAAGTCTTTATTATTAATATTTTTAAAATG
>CAYZPP010000048.1:0-6543 GCA_964480315.1 uncultured Alphaproteobacteria bacterium
CCAACTCTGATATCAATTTTTGAAAAATCAGAGTTAGTTATCATTTAACTAAAAATGGTTTAATTTTTTTTAAATAATCTAATGAGTTGCCAAGAAATGACATAGTTTTATCTAGCTCTTTATTATCTTCAATCCAAATATTAAATGAAACAGCATAAAGAGATAGCATTATACTCTTATTAAAGAGGTTATTAGAATAGTTTGAAAAATAATTATTTAGAGATTTACTTAAAATTAAAAAATATCTGCTATTCTTTTGTGATTCTAAATATATTTTTAATGATAATTTTTTATAATTATTTAAAAATTCCAATCTAGAAATTATCGATTCAAAAATTTTATCTTCAATTGAGTTTGGAGAATTATGAACTTTAAATAAATTTTTATTTACATAAATTTCATACGCATAAATAAATTTACTAAAATCGTTGTAATCTTTGTCAATTTTTTTTAAACTTGAATAAATTTTTTCAGAATGAGCTAAATTTTCAAGTGATTTTAATTCTTTATCAGTTAAGTAATGAATTTTATTTTTCAAGACTAATTTCTTTTGACCTCTTATAGGCTCTAAAGATGGTAGTGTGTATAGTTTTTTCTAAATTTGATTTTTTTAAATAACTTATTCCCTCTTGTGTTGTTCCCTTTTTACTCGAAATAGTATTAATAAAATTATCTAATCCTCCATACTTTTTTGAGTAATCTACAACACTCTTAAATAAATTAAGAATAGCTTCTTCATTATTTGGATAATTAAAATTAATTTTTTTAGATGCTCTAATGTAAGAGCTAATAATTTTGGCAATAAAAGCAGGTCCACTTCCAAATAATGCAGTAGCTTTATGAATATCATTTTGATTTTTGACTATAAAAGAAGTTCCAAATAATTTAGTTACATTTTCTATTGTCCAATTAGCTAAATTCTGATCATGACTAAAGATACAGGTATGAGATTGATTGAATAAAGATAAAACGTTTGGCATGATCCTTATAATTTTTTCAGAATTTAGTTTATTATTAATCGTCTTTATCTTAACCCCAGCCATACAAGATAATATTATGGTGTTTTTTTTGATATATTTAGAAAAATAGCTTCCTTCACTATAAAAAACTTTTGGTTTTACTAACAAAAAAACAATATCAAAAATTGGGTCTACTTTTGTTTTTTTAAAATTTAAAAATTGGATTTTATGATCAGAAGCTACAGTACATATATTGAATTTTTTTTTAAAATCTTCATTTAATAACGATTTGGCCATATTGCCAAAACCTATAAGTAAAATTTTTTTTTTAAGCGTGGCCAACTATTTTATTATTGTTTGTGAAATACAAATGCTGTTTTGAATTTAAATTTTTTAAAAGAACTGTAATTAAGTGATTAAATTCTGATAATAAATCTTCTAAATATTTTTTAATAAATACGGACTCATTTTTGCCTCCAAGTGGAAGTGTATGCTTATAGATCACAGATTTATTTACATTCTGCCTTAGCGTTCCAATAATTAAATTATTATTTATTTTACTTAGATTTTGATAAAGAATATTTTGATCAAAATCTTCGATAATAAAAGATGATACCATTAGGTTTAAATCTTCTATCCAATTAAATTCAAGAATTACTTTTCTATTATTTATCTCTGTTAAAAGAGATATATCCTGTCGGTTAAACTGATTTTTATTATCGGCATCTTTTACATTAAAAACTTCTGCAACTATTTTTAAAGGTGAAGAATCTGTATTCTTTATTTTCATACACCATATATATCAATATATTACCTCTTAAACCACTATATATAGTGGTAACTTGTTAATAAGTTATATTTATATGCCTTTTTTTTTATTTTTTTTATAAATTGATGATAAATTCTTATAATCTGATTTAAGATCATTAACTACTTCTATGAAATCTAAACTAAGGTCAATAAACCTCACTAACTTAGTTAAAAGTTTGTCCTTATTAGTCATAAACTCTGTAATATTATTTTGATTAATGTTTGAATACCCAGATTTATTTTCACCAGTTGCTCTATCAATTTTAGGTTTTGACATTAGATGGTATAGCTTATCTTATATTTTTGGTTTTATATATTTTTATTGGTTTACTAAAAAACATTTAAATTTATTTAATTTAAACAAGAAAATTTTTGAAGATTTATTTTTTTATATTTTTCTAGGTATAATAATAGGTGGAAGATTGGGTTATATTTTATTCTACAATTTTAATTATTTTCTTTCAAACCCTATATCAATTATAAAGATTTGGGAGGGAGGGATGTCTTTTCATGGTGCCTTTATAGGATGTATATTAAGTATAATTTATTTTACTATGAAGAATAAAATTTCTTTCTTCAAAATTACTGATCTAATGAGTCTGACCGCACCAGTAGGAATTGGGCTAGGAAGAATTGCAAATTTTCTTAATAAAGAGCTTGTAGGGAGAAAGACTGATTTTTTAATAAGCATTAGCTATCCTAATGAGATTTTTTATAGACATATAACTCAAATTTATGAGTCATTATTGGAAGGTGTATTACCATTTATTATTTTAAATATAGCTTATTTTATTTACAAAGTAAGAGTAGGTTTAGTGACTGGAATCTTCTTAATTAATTATGCGATAGTCAGAATTATGATTGAATTTATTAGAGAGCCCGATATTCAAGTTGGATTATTTTTTTCTTATTTTACAATTGCACAAATTTTAAGTATTCCAATTTTAATTTTAGGATTAGCGATTACATCTCAATGTCTGTACAAAACGAAATAGATAATATTATAAATGCTTGTCAGATGATTAGCGTTCAAGATTTTGTTCAAATATCAAATTTTCATGAGAAATCAGGTTTTTATAATATTGAAGAAAAAAATAAAATTGGAATAAAAGGTCACTTTATTACTTCTCCAGAAATATCATCTATATTTGGGACCGCTATGTTTAATCAATTTATTGATAAAAATCCTAATATACAAAAGATTCATTTATTAGAACTTGGTCCAGGTAATGGATATTTGACTTATGATATTCTTGAGCAAATGAACAATAATGGAATTGAAGTTTTAAGTATAACTTTATTAGAAAAAAGTTCTTATTTTACAAATCAACTGGAAAGATTGAACAAGCTAGAAAAATTTTCAATTATCACTGATATTGAAAATTTTCACATAGATGATGAAGAGATAGTTTTCATTTACTCTAATGAATTTCTTGATGCGTTTGGACATAAACAATATATTTATAAAAATGATCATTTTTATGAAATTTTTGTTACTAAGGAAGAAGATCATTATGCTCTTCGTACAATAAGTGCAATTCATTCAGAATATATAAAAAAAGACTATGAATTTATTAACTTTAAAGACAATGACATATTGGAGCATTCTCCTCTTATAGATTTTTTTATTCAAAATCTTTGTCGGACGATTAATAAATTTTACTTTGCCACAAATGATTATGGATATACCGAGCACTCTAAAAAAAGTTCCTTGAGAGCCTTAAGGGAACATAATAAAATAAATTTATTTGAATCTTTTGAAAGAGTTGATTATTCATTTTCAGTTGATTTTAACAGGCTAATAAAATTATTTTTGCCATATAAAGGTGAGGTAATTACTCAATTTGATTTTATTAAAAAATATGCATCAAGTTTTTTTAATAATTCAGTTGAAGCTGATAGTAAAATTATCAAAGACTTACTGACTGGAAATAAGAAAGATCAAATGGGATTAATTTTTAAAAATTTTAATGTAAAAAATTATGATTAACGAAAGTAAAATTAGTTATAAATTTTTTTCAAAAAATTATGGTTTCTCACATGGGATATATGGAAGTCTTAATTGTGGAAGGTCTTCGAAAGATAACAAAGATCTAATAAAAAAAAATATCAATTATGCTAAAAATAAGATGAATCTTTTAAATAGAGTTTTGATTATGCCTCGCCAGTCGCATAGCAATAATTGTCTAATAATTAATAAAGAATCGGACAATAAAGGTAATGCCGATGCACTTGTTACAAGTTCAAGTAATTTAATGTTAGGAATTACAACTGCTGATTGTATTCCAGTAATATTTTTTGATAATCAAAATCGAAATATAGGAATTTGTCATGCTGGTTGGAAAGGCCTCTCTAATGGAATAATAGAAAAAACTATTGAAAAAATGATTCTGATTGGAAGTTCTACTAGTTCAATAAATGCCATTATAGGTCCCTGTATTAGAAAATTCTCATATGAAGTGAATTTTAATTTTTTAAGCAAATTCAATCTTCCTAAAATAAACCCCTACTCTTCTTTAAAGGGAAATAAAATTTACTTTGATCTTCCAAAATTCACGACTAACATTTTACAAAAACAAAAAATTAAACACATTAAAGACTATAAAAAAAATACTTATTTAGATAATAACTACTTTAGCTATAGGCAGTCTAAACATAAAAAATATTCTGATTATGGAAGAAATCTAAGCTTGGTTGCAATAAAATAGTTTGGAATAAATTAGTAATCTATGTATAAATAGGTTACCAAATGAAAATTATTTCAGGAAATAGCAATAGTGACCTATCTAATGAGATTGCTGATTATATTAAGATAAAATTAGCTGACGCTACGATAACAAAATTTTCAGATAAAGAAATTTTTGTAGAAATTCATGAAAATGTAAGAGGTGAAGATGTTTTTATTATTCAATCAACTTCATTTCCAGCTAATGACAACTTAATGGAGCTATTAGTTACAATAGATGCCCTGAGAAGAGGTTCTGCTTCAAGAATTACCGCAGTTCTTCCTTATTTTGGATATGCTAGACAGGATAGGAAGACTGGTCCTAGGACTCCAATTTCAGCTAAAATGGTTGCTAACTTAATAACCACTGCTGGAGCCAATAGAGTTTTAACTATGGATCTTCATGCAGGACAAATTCAAGGATTTTTTGATATTCCTGTTGATAATCTTTATGCTCAACCTTTATTTACTAAAGATATAATTGATAGCAAGAGATCGAATAATTTAGTTTGTGTTTCTCCAGATGTTGGTGGAGTGATGAGAGCTAGATCATTTGCAAAAAAACTAGATGCTGATCTTGCAATTATTGATAAAAGAAGAGATGCGCCAGGTTTATCGGCCGCTATGAACGTTATTGGTAATGTAGAAGGTAAAAAATGCATAATAATTGATGATTTGGTTGATTCGGGAGGTACTATCTGCAATGCAGCTAAAGCACTCAAGGAAAAGGGTGCTATTGAGGTTTATGGGTATTGTTCTCATGGAGTTTACTCAGGTAAAGCTCTCGATAACATTCAAGGTTCTGTTTTAGAAGAAATGGTTTGCACAAACTCTATTAAGCCACAATTTGAAGTACTAAAGAATATGAAATTTTTATCAGTAGCTCCTTTATTTGGTGAGGCAATAATGCGTATAAATAATGAAACATCCATCTCTTCATTATTTGATTAAATCCCGAAATTAATATATAAACTGCATCTATGAAAATCAGTGGAAGCATACCAGCTAAAAATAGATTAAAAGGAAATACTAACCCAGTATTCGAAGATGGCATGGTTCCTTCTATCATATATGGTGGTAAAATTGAGCCAAAAATGGTTTCCGTACATAACATAACTCTTAAAAAAAGATTTGAAGAAGGTCAGTTCTACTCCAAGGTTTTTGAGTTAGATATCGAAGGCACTAAAGAAGCTGTAGTTGTAAAAAGCATTCAAAGACATAAAGTTAAAAATTTTCCTATCCATGTCGATTTCCAAAGAGTTGATGATAAAACAAGAATCACTGTTTCTATTCCAATAGTATTCACAAATCAAGAATTGTGCCCAGGTTTAAAAAAAGGTGGTCTTCTTAATGTTGTTAGAAGAGAATTAGAACTAAGCTGTTTAGCAAATAATATTCCTGAAAAATTTGAAATTGATTTACAGGGAAAAGAAATTGGAGATGATATACGACTAAGTTCAGTTGAATTGGGAGAAGGTATGAAGCCTACTATTCTTGGGAGAGACTTTATGCTATCCACTATTCAGGCTCCTAAAGTTGAAGAAGTTGAGACAGCACCTGAAGCTGTAGAAACTGAAGCGGCCGCTGCTGATGAAAAGAAAGAAGAGAAGGCAGCAGAGTAATAGAAATTACTATTTTGTATGCATACTCTTTATTGTATCGGTAACCCTACCCTCAAACATAAATTAAATCGTCATAGTGTTGGATTAATGCTTGGCTACTATTTAATTGAAAAATTAAAACTTAAAACAAAAAAATTTAAACACTATAGATTATCAAATCAATTCTCTATTGATGGTGAAAAATTTCAAATAGCAATCTCAGAAACTTATATGAATGATTCTGGTAATGGAACTTTAAGCCTTAAGACTATTAATAACTTTGACTTAAATGCATTAATTGTCTTATACGACGAACTTGACTTAGAGTTAGGGTACGTAAAGTTAAAACAAGGTGGTGGAAATGCAGGACATAACGGACTTAAAAGCATTTCTCAAAATATTGGAACTAATTATTGGAAATTAAGAATAGGTATTGATCATCCTGGAG
>CAYZPP010000049.1:0-6542 GCA_964480315.1 uncultured Alphaproteobacteria bacterium
TTACAACCTTATCTTCAATTGAGGGGCAATACCTAACGCCTTGAGATTTAATAATACCAGAATACATAGCTGATTTATCTAAATTATCTCTTATTACTTTGTGAGTTTTATTGTTTGTTTTTGTTATATAACAATCAATCATTTTGTTCTTATTTTGTTCTGTAAAGAAAGATAGAAAAATATTATTATTTTCAGATGGCTGTGGGCTTAGATTAGTATAGTCAATTGAATTTTTATATATTCTAGGGGGGGTTCCTGTTTTTAATCTCATTGTCTGGAAATTCTTTTTTACAAATAAGGCAAGTTTTTTTGACGATTTATTATCTATTCTTCCTGCTTCTATTATTTCATTACCAAAATATATTTTTCCATTTAAAAATGTACCTGTCGTAAGAATAGTTGTTTTAGAATATATTTTATCATTTTTTAATGTACTAATTCCAATCGCTTTGTTTTTTAATGTTAGTATATTAATTACTTCGTCTTCAATTATACTAATTTTTGATTTAGATATAGCCTCATACATGTTTTTTTTATATAAAGATCTATCTATTTGAGCTCTAATTCCCCAAACAGCAGGACCCTTAGATAAATTTAACACTCTGTAATGGATAGAGGAAAGATCGCCTATTTTACATATTAGGCCACCCATAATATCTACTTCTCTTGCTATATGAGTCTTGCCAACTCCTCCAATACTTGGATTACAGGACATTTTGCCAATATCGTCTTTAGAATTGCTTATTAATGCTGTTTTTAGACCAAAACTATTACATATATTTGCAGCTTCTATTCCTGCATGACCAGCACCAACTACAATTACATCGAAATCATGTTTCACGTGGAACCCATCAAAGATTATATAATATATTAATTGAATTGTTTAGCATTTTAAGAACAATATAAATTAATATACTTGAAAAATCACCTAATATATTAAAAATAAGGAATTTTTATTGATTTAGTCTTATCTAATGTTTCACGTGGAACTTATTTTCCTATGCAGAAACTACTAAAAACATTATCCAGAATATCTTCATTGTGTATATATCCAAAATTTTCAGAGAAATCATCAATAATGTTCCTTATAATTTCCTGAACTATGAGTATATCTTTTTGATTATGCAAAAATTCTTTTTTTGTGAGAATTTTTTCAAGAAAAATTAATTCACTTTCGTTTATATTTAAAAAGCTTTTTTGACTTTTTATGTATTTTTTATGATTTTTAACTAATTTAAGATTTTTAAAAACTTGCTTCCTTGTCATGTTTTTGTTGATGTTTAAATATTTTTTATTAATATTTAAATTTTTTAGGATATCACTCTTGTTATTAACAAGGCTATAATTGTCTTTAATAAAAAAATCTAACTTTATTTTTTTTAAGTTTAATATTGTAATAGACGCATTGAAAACTATCAAAAAATAGTCGATATCTTTACTGATACTAGTTGCTTTTTTATAACCAATCAGCTCTATTTTCCCTTGTTTTTTTCTATACCCGGCAGTATCAAAGACCTTATATAGTCTGTTATCATGAATGATATTCTCAGATATAATATCTCTAGTCGTTCCTTTAATATTAGTAACTATTGCCCTGTCTGCATCAATTATTTTGTTGAAAATTGTTGATTTACCAACGTTAACATCACCAACTATCATTACGTTTAAAGTGTTTTTTTGTTCTAGTTTTGTTCTATTTTTTTTTATTATATTTTCTACATCTTTATAAAAAAGACTTATATCAGCATTTATATTTTTTATTTCAAAGCTTTCATCATCAGCAAAATCAATGGTGGTTATAATTTTTGAATAAATATGAACAATTTTATTTTTTAATTCATAAAGGGCGCTTTCGTCATCCCCATTAAATAAAATTTTTTTACTGTAATTAATTTCTTGTATATTATCTGACATGATAATTCTATTTATTGACTGGCCCTGCTTGAGAGTAATTTTATTATTTATTAGAGCCCTATAAGAAAACTCACCCCTTTTGGCAATTCTTATCATTTCCGGACTAATAGACAAAATTGCTTTTTCTAAGTGGCTAGCTAATAGCGGGGAGCCATGGATAAAAATTTCAGCAACGTCTTCACCAGTAAACGAATAAGGCGATTGGAAAAATACTATGTTTGATTTATCAATAATCATGCCATTTTCATCAATTAAGGATCTATAAAAGACTTTATTTGGATGTTTAGTAAAATTAAATTTTGTTAATTTAAAAAGAATTTTTAAAACAAGAGGCCCTGATATTCTATAAGCAATAACTGCCGTCTTTACAATTGGTGTAAAGTTAGCATATATAGTATCAGAATTATACATTGTAGATGTACTATAACCTTGGATAAAAACTAGTAAAGGTTCCTGAAAACAATAGTTAAAATGGAAAAAAAAGATTTTTATAATTTTGAATACAAAGAGCTAAAAACATTTCTGTATCTAAATTTTAATTTAGATAAAAAAAAATCTAGTATGCGAACAAATCAAATTTGGAAGTTTATATATAGGAATGGTTTTTCAAATTCAGATAGTTTTAAAAACCTGCCAATAGAACTTAAAGATAAGATAAAAGAAAATATTAATTTTGCACGCATTATGATTGAGGAAAAAAAAATATCTACAGATGGCACGATAAAATGGCTGCTAAAGTTAAAAGATGGAAATTTAGTAGAAACTGTTTATATACCTTTTGGTAAAACTGGAACTCTTTGTGTTTCTTCTCAGGTTGGATGTACTTTAAATTGTAAGTTTTGTCATACAGGCACACAAATGATGGTAAGAAATTTAGAGACAAGTGAGATTATACAACAAATTTTGGTTGCAAAAGATGAACTTGAAGATTGGAAAATAGAAAAAAAAATTAGGAACATAGTTTATATGGGAATGGGAGAGCCATTTTATAATTTTGAGAGTGTTAAGAAATCAGTATCGATTCTGAAAAGCATAGATGGTTTAGAATATGCATCAAAAAGAATAACAATTTCAACTGCGGGAGTTTCACCACAAATTTCCTTAGCTTCAGATGAGATTAAAACACGTCTTGCTGTATCTTTGCACGCCCCGACTGATGACATTAGAGAAAAAATTATGCCTATAAATAAAAAATATAAAATATCTGATTTAATAGAGAGCTGTTCGCACTATGCAAAAATAAATAAAGAGAAAATTTTTCTAGAATATATCTTATTAAAGAATATCAATGACACTGAAGAATGTGCAAAAAATCTGATTAAACTTATGGGAAAATTCCCATGTAAATTGAATATTATTGAGTTTAATGCTTGGCCAGGTGTCAGCTATGAACCATCTGATAAAGAAATAGCTAATAAATTTTTTAATATAATTAAAAAGTCAGGCAACATTGTAACTTTAAGAAAATCAAAAGGTGAAGATATACTAGGAGCTTGCGGTCAATTAAAAACAGAAAGTGAAAAAAAGAGAAAAAATATAGGTTAAAACTAGCTTTTATTCATACTTGAAAAAAACTCTGCATTGTTTTTACAGTCTTTCATTTTATCTAATAAAAACTCCATCGCGTCAGTAGTTCCCATTGAAGACAAAATTTTTCTCAAAATAAAGACTTTTTGTAAATCTCCCTGATCAATTAATAGGTCTTCTTTCCTAGTGCCAGATTTTTGAACGTCTATAGCTGGGTAAGTTCTTTTATCAGATAATTTTCTGTCAAGAACTATTTCGGAATTACCAGTACCTTTAAATTCTTCAAAGATAACTTCATCCATTCTGCTTCCTGTTTCAACTAGTGCTGTTGCAATTATTGTAAGAGATCCACCTTCTTCAATATTTCTTGCTGCTCCAAAAAATCTTTTAGGTCTTTGTAGGGCATTGGCGTCAACACCTCCTGTTAACACTTTTCCACTTGAAGGCACTACTGTATTATACGCTCTACCTAATCTTGTTAAGGAATCCAAAAGGATAACTACATCTAGCTTATTTTCAGCTAGTCTTTTTGCTTTTTCTATTACCATTTCGGCTACTTGAACGTGCCTTGATGCAGGTTCATCAAATGTGGAACTAATAACCTCACCTTTAACTGATCTCTGCATATCAGTAACTTCTTCTGGCCTCTCATCTATAAGTAAAACTATTAAATAAACATTGGGATAATTATCTGTTATAGATTTTGCAATTTTTTGTAATATGACCGTTTTTCCTGATCTAGGTGGTGCTACTATTAATGATCTCTGCCCAGCACCTATAGGAGAGACAATATCTATAATTCTTGATGTTAGGTCTTTGTCTGGTTTATCAGTCTCTAAACTGAATTTTCTATCTGGATATAAAGGCGTTAAATTATCAAAATTAGTTTTAAATTTATTATATTCTTTTACATTTACAAAATTAATCTGGTTTGTTTCAATTAGAGCAAAATATCTTTCTCCTTCTTTAGGTGGCCTAATAGGTCCTTCTAGAGTATCACCTTTTCTTAAACCATACTTCTTAATCTGATTTGGATTAACATATATATCATCAGGGCCAGGTAAATAATTTGAATCTGCAGATCTTAAAAAACCAAAACCATCTTGCATGGTTTCTAGAACTCCTTCGCCTATTATTTCTTCTCCTTTTTCTCCTAGTTTCTTAAGAATTGAAAAAAATATCTCTTGCTTTCTTTGACCAGAAGAATTTTCAATACCAATGCTACTAGCATAATCTAGTAGTTCTTGAGGTTTTTTAACTTTTAATTCGTTTAAATGCATGAGGTTAAGATAAAAATTGACGTTTTTTTTATTAAGATATTTTTATATATGAAAAAAGAACAAATATATAGTTTTTTTAAAAAAAAGAGAGGGTATGTAGTAGTAGGTCTAATAACGGGGATTAACAGAAAAAAAAAGATATTATTGTTGTTTCTTAAGCTATTTTTAATTTTATACACAATATGTTAATATCTTGATAAGAATAAAGTTATACACATGATCTTACAAAAAGAGACCAAAATGTACTTTTATGCAATTTAGCCAACAATTTATGAATAGTTTATTAATAGGAACTCAAAGTAATACTAGAAGAAAACTATTTAAAGAAGCAAATTTAAATTTTAAATATATATCACCCAAAATTGACGAAAAGAAAATTTTATTGAATGCAAATGTTTCTCAACCAAAGGAAGCATTATTTCTAGCGAAAGCAAAAGCTTTAAGTTTGAGTAGACTAAATAAAGATAAAAAAATTGTATGCTTTGATACAACAATTCATATTAAAAATCGAACGATATTCAAATCATCATCAAAAAAAGAGTGTATGAGTGTTTTGTTAGGTCTGAATGGGAAAACCCATATTCTCTACACAGCATGTGTAATTATGGAAAATGAAAAGATCGTCTGGTCAATTACAGAAAAAGCATTAATAACATTCAAAAAAAATTCTAATACGACATTAGTAAAATATGTAAATAAGTACTTTAATAAAATAGTAAATTCTGTTGGTTGTTATAATATTGAAGCTGAAGGAAAAATGGTCATTAATAAAATTGAAGGAAGTTACTACGCTATTTTAGGCGTTCCACTTATTCCTTTGTTTAGAGAGTTAAAAAAATAACATGAAAAAAAGAATAGGCATTGTAGCAAAAAAACTATCGCATAGTCTTTCACCCATCATTCACAATTCATGGATAAAGAAAAACAAGATCAATGCTGAATATATTAGTTTTGAAATTAAAGAAAATGAATTAGAGCTATTCTATAATGAATTCAAGAAAGACAAATATTTCATAGGATTTAATGTTACCGTTCCATATAAAGAAAATTTTTTTAATATGTGTGATAATGTAAGTAAAAATGCAAACTTAATCGGATCACTAAATTTAATTTATAAGAAAAATAATTTTATTTACGGTGATAATACAGATTATTTAGGGTTTGAAAAAATCTATAAAAAACTAATAGATAGACACATAAATAAAATATTATTAATCGGAGCAGGAGGAGCTGCAAGAGCAATCTTAAAATTTTTAAATGATCAAAAGATAGAAAATATAGATGTGTTTGCTAGGACAACAAATAAAAAAAAAGCACTATCTAAATCAATGAAATTAAAAAATTTCTATACTGAAACAAAAAAAATCAGAGATAAAAAATATGACCTAATTATAAACTCATCTGATGCAGGTATGTTAGATAAAAATAAGTTAAATAATGATATTTATAGGTTAATACCTAGCGCTGCGTACGCAATTGACATTGTATATAATCCTTTAGTAACTAAATTCTTAGAAGTGGCTCGAGCGTCACAAGTGCCATCTGTAGGAGGACTAAACATGTTGTTAGAGCAAGCGAAGCCATGTTTTGACAAGTGGTTTGAAACAAATGTAATGATTGATAGTCACCTTAGAAAACAACTAATAAAAAATCTATCTAATGATTAAAATAGCAATTACTGGGAAAATAGGATCTGGAAAATCAACAGCATTAGATTACTTTAAAAAACTTGGTCATTTTACTTTGTCCTCAGACCAATTAATTAAAGAAATCTACAATGATGATAGTTTGCGTAAAATATTGCTATTTTAATCATTAGAT
>CAYZPP010000050.1:0-6508 GCA_964480315.1 uncultured Alphaproteobacteria bacterium
CAGTTTTTAAACATTGGCATTGTATTTACAAGTTGCCAAATTGGTCGGGTCATAACTCCTTTTTGGTTGGTTTCTTCAAGAAAAACATCTCTTTCTGCTTTATCCTTAAGGATGATTGCGTTTAGCCAAAAATTAGAAATTTCATTTTCTCTTTCATTAAAAAATTCAACATCTAAATTCTTAAAAAATTCAGCGTATTCTTTTGCTAAACCTCGTTTATTATCAATAAAACCTGATAATTGTTCGAGTTGTGCTAATCCAAGCGCTGCATTTAAATTGGGCATTCTATAATTATAACCAATTTCATCATGGCGATACTCCCAAGCATGCGGAATTTTAGACTGGGTAGATAAATGTTTAGCATAAGCTGCTAGTTCCTCGTCATCTGTGACAAGAACACCACCACCACCGGTAGTCATTACTTTGTTTCCATTAAAACTAATAGCACCTATTTTCCCAAAGGAACCAAGGTGTTTTCCGTTTATTGAACTCCCTAAACCTTCAGCCGCATCTTCAACCAATTCGATGAAGTATTTTTCGCAAATTTCTTTGATTTCTTCAATTCTACATGCGTGACCAAACGTATGCATTGGCATACAAGCTTTAATCCTATTACCTGTTGTTTTGTTAAAACAGGAACCTTCTTTAATTTCAGCGTTTTCGTTTAAAAATTTTTGAAGTGCAGTGGGAGACAAGCCCATTGTATCTTTATCTACATCAACAAAAGTTGGAATTGCATTCGCATAGCTTATTGCATTCGTCGTTGCTATAAATGTTAAAGGTTGAGTAATCACTTCATCTCCTTCTTTAACGCCTACTAACTTTAAACCTAGGTGTAAAGCATTGGTTCCGTTAACGCAAACAATAGCCTTTTTTACGCCAATAAATTCAGCTAGCTTAATTTCAAATTGATCAACAAATTTCCCAACGCTAGATACAAACGTAGAGTCAATACATTCATTGAGGTATTTTTTTTCATTTCCTTTAAAACAGGGTTCATGAAGTGGTATAAATTCATCCGTGGTAAATAAATCACGGATTAACTCAATACTTTTAAGTGCAATTTTTTGTCCGTTCATCATTACATTTTCGAATCTAAATACTTCCCTTTTTCTTTGTGATTAAAGTTGGGAATCATTTTTTTAAATAAATCTATTATTTGACCTTTCGTCCAGTGTAATTCGGTTCTCATTTCAGTAACTTCTTTATTAAAAAGTTCAATCTTTTTATTATCGAAGGAGAGTTGATTTTTAATAATTCCTAAATTTTCAAATCGATTTAAATCTAACTCTTCGTTATCTGTAAAAAATTCTTCAAAGTCTTTTTCACCGGTAGTATCACTCCCTGTAAATAAACAAGGCCATTTTCCTTGTTGTGGGAGGGTTTTAATTAGTTCTCTAGCTTCATCTTCATCTTTACAAAGATGAGGTTCATATCCTTTTCCTTTGAGGTATTTAACAGCAATATCAGCAAATGAGATTAAATCTAAACTTTCACTTAATTTGGGAAAGAAAATATCTCTGTTTTCTCCAAACAAACAAGACATTAAACAAAGTTGACCGGCTTCTTTTGGAATAACAAAGTATCTTATAATATCATTCGGCGCAACAATTGGTTGTTGCTTTTCGATTCTCATATTGAATCCATGTAATAATGAACCATCAGAAAAGGCAACATTGGCAAATCGAGCGGTTGATATATCAACATTTTCACTCTCTTTCATTAAATACATTTCCATAATTCGCTTAGAAGCACCCATCATATTAACGGGGTTAGCGGCCTTATCGGTGGAAACGCAAAAGTATTTTTTAGCTGATTTAGATTGCTGAATGGTTTTTTGAGTGTTAAAAACATTTACTTCAATCATTCTCATTAAAGTATATGGATCCTTTTCACTTCTTACATGTTTAAGTGCGGATAGATTAAGGACATAATCATAATCACCATCGTTTTTAATAAAACAATCGTATTCAATAGATCCAATATCTAAGGCAAATGTTTTAAAATCTCCGGTAATGTAACCAATTGAGGATCTTAAATCCCTAACCAATTCCACCATGTTGTTTTCCGAAATATCTACTACATGGAGTTTCTTTGGATCTCTTTTAAAGATTTCCTTTGTTACTGCTTGTCCTATAGAACCAGCACCACCTAATACTAAAAATTTTGATTGAGAAACAATTGATTTTATTTCACCTTCAAGCTTATTAACATCGTCTTCAAAAAGCTCTTTATTTCTACCAATGAGATTTAATAAATTCATGTTTAAATAAATTCTATGTTAAATATTGAAAATAAAATTAATGCGACTAAGCCTCGGACATTTTTTTCTTGGCGTCTTTAAATTTTTCCATAAAAATCATATGTCCAAATTTTACCGAAGCGAATAACATTCCGAAAATTATACCGTAAAAAACAGCTCCTTTTTTTTTTGGAATTAATGGCAATACAGGTTCGTCGATAATTTTAAAAATCTTTTTACTTTCTCGGGCAGAAAACTCTGATATTTCAAGGGATTGTATAGTGGTTGCTAACATTGCACTTAAAATTTCAATGTCCTTCATTAGTTCCAGTTTTTCTAAAGACTTTCTGGATTTAACAACGTTTACCGAACGATCATTTAGATCAGCAAATTTAATTTGCTTTATACTTAAAGTACCTTCAATAGAATCCTTTTTGTGTCTTAACAATGAGAGAATCTCTTGTTCTTGATGTAACATGTTATTTAAGAAATAACCGTAGGCTCTTTGCAAATAAATAGTTGCGAATGCGTGCGAAAAATCTTCGTTTGAAAAAGTTGTTTTGATTTTAATAACGCTATTATCTAGAGAAGTAATAATTTGAACGGAATTTTTAATGATGCTTGCGTAAGCACTTCCCATGCGTCTTTCTTCCTGTAGGCTTCCCTGAAATGGAATTTTTGTTTTGATAAGAAAAGGTTTTTCAATCCCATTTTCATCTTTTATGATATTGGGTTTCGTTAATTTAAAAAAATGATTAATCAATAAATCAGTTTCACCATTAATAGTACTTTCAGATAAAAGAGTAGCGTAGATTATTCTTTTAGATTTAGCTATTTCACTGAAATTTTCAGGAGTTAAAAGGTTTCCTTCTGTACCTTCTCCTAATCCAAATGATTTTGCAAGATTCATGTATGAAGAAAGTCCATTAGAGGAGTTTCCTTCGATGATGATTGAACTGGTACTTTGAAATTTTGGTTTACTATTTAAGCCGATTGCAACACCAGCTATAACTCCAATAAAACCAAATAGGAAGATGAACTTCCACTTACTTTTATATTTATTGTAAAAGTTTAATACTGTAACGAGTACTTCTATCACTCCTTCTCCTTCTCCTTCTTCTTGTTTGTTCCTTTTTTGATTCATTTGATCATAGATTTATACGTTGAACTAATATCCACAATGTTGCTAAACCAGTAATTTTAACACTTAAACTCTCAATTGTTCTATTCCAATCAACTCTTTCTTCTTTTTCTTTTTTAGCCTTAGTCGGTTTAATTTTCACTCTAACCAAGTCTCCTTTTTGAATTTTGGGTCTAAGGAAACCAAAAAACCTGCTATCCTCTACTAAGCCGTTTTGATGTATTACGTATACATCTCTTTTATTGGCGTTTTTATTAAATCCACCACCATAATTATGAATATAGTAACTAGCTCTTTTACCAGGAGTATATGGACAGCTAATTTTGCGTTCACCATCTTCATTTTGGAAGGTAAACCCTATTCCACCAGTAATACTTACCGTATTAGAAATTTTTGGAATTGAAATAATATCACCTGGTTTTAAGATGTAATTGTATTTAGAGTCATCAGATTTTAAAACGTCTTTTAATTTAACGATTACTAATCCAATAGAATCTTTAGTTCTTATGATAAAACCACCTTCCATAAAGGCTTGATTTGTAACTCCACCAGCACGTTTAAGTAGATCAGATAATTTCTCGGTTTGACTAGATATCGAATAATTACCAGGGTACTTAACTTCTCCTTTTATTGTTATTAATTGTTGGAAAGAAAATTCTGGAAGTCTTCTAATATGAACGATGTCAAAAGGCATTAAAGGAAAACCTTTAACGTTATTTAAATCTACCTCAATTTGTCTAATATAGCTATTCTCCGAATTATCAAAAACCATTCTATCAATGTCAATTTTTGATTTTTCGGCATGTAGTTTAGTCCCTCCTGCTAATAAAATAAGATCTTCTAATTGAAGGTTATCAATGAAATTATATTTGTTTGGATTTTTTACGTTTCCTGTTATTCTGATATGTCGTTCATGGTTTAGTGATCTTTGATCAAAAAGATAAATGATATCATGTGGTTCAATCTTAATGCTTACGTTAACTGATGTTAAAACTTTTTCCATATCGAACCTAATAATTTCTCGATACCCCAATTTATTCAATCTGTATATATGACATACCTTAATAATTGAATTTGGAATTACTCCACCGGATCTAGCTATTAATTGTGATATGTTTTCTTCTTTTTTATAAGCGTATTTTCCAGCGGAAACGATTGATCCTTTAATAGTAACCGAATTAATTAAAGATTGGTCAACAGGGTAAAATTCAAGTTTATCACCATCTTTTAGAATAAAAGAATTAAAGTCTTTTTGCCATATGTCTAATAACTCAACACCAGAATCTTTTAGTCTTTCAATATGTACTACTCTTTGATCATTCGTGTTAGATATGCCACCAGAAAACAATAGTAAATCGGTTAAGGATTCATTTGGTTTTAATTCATATTTCATTGATCTACGAACACCCTTAACTTCCACAATGTTTTTAACTGTTGGAACGATAATAAAGTCGCCATCTTTCAAATACTTATGTTTAAAATCAACTGGGTTTAATAAATAGGAATATACGTCTAGAAGCTCAATATCTCCATTGGTATGAATGATTTTAATGTTTCTTAAAGAACCTAAATTAGATATACCTCCTGCAAGCGATAAAAAGTTAAAAGCACTATTGATTGAGGGGATTGTGTAAGTACCTGGATTTTTAACTTCACCTGCAATATTAATGTTGATTACTTTGGAATAACTTATCTCAATTGAAATGTGTGAGTTTTTTAAATCATAAACTCTTCCAAAGGAAGAGTTTATGATTTTTTTAGCATCAATGAATTTCTTTCCTTTTAAGCTGATTCTACCAACCAAGGACGGTGTAATATTTCCATATTCATCCAAACTAAAAGTACTGCTGAATTCTGAAGTACCCCAAATCACTATACTTATAACATCACCTGTTCCTAAAATATAATCATCAGGTGCTTTTATTCTATCGCTGTTGTTTTTTATGGTTACCGAACCGTCTGTGAAAATATTCTTCCCGTAAATTTGACTTGCTGAAACTGCTTGATTGCCCTCTTTAGAATGATCGAAATTATCGGGCTTATTTAACGGTTTTGGAGCTGTTTTAACGGGTAGCTTTGCTTGTATAGCTAAATCGTTGTTAGCAGGTTTTTGTCCGCTTAAGTTTCCGTTAAAGTATTCTTGTTTAAGAGTAGAGATCTCTGCCGAGCTTAATCCTTTATCTTTTAAATCTTGTTCCGACTTTATACCTAAATTACTTAACGTAGAAATATCAATTTGACTATTTAAGGCAAAGCAAACAGTTGATAAAAAAATAATTAATAAACGCCGCATCTATGTTTTATAGCAAAAGTAACATTTAAATTGATATAATAAAATTCGGCTAAATAACATAAATGTTAATACCAAATGCTCTTTTAAAAGTTAGATTTCTATTGAAATTGTAAGACAATGATTATTTTCACTCAAAAATTAAAGAATGGAGTTAGTTTTTAAACAATCATTTCAAGATTCAATTAATTTAAAGCAGTCTGTTTTATCAGATGATTCTTTGAAGAAGATTATTTTAAATACTGCGCAAGCTTTTATTAGCGCTTATAAAAACGGTAACTGTTCTCGTTTTTGCGGAAATGGAGGAAGTGCAGGAGATGCACAGCATATTGCGGCTGAGTTGAGTGGGAGGTTTTATTTTGATCGTCCACCTTTGGATGCTGAAGCGCTTCATGTTAATGGTTCTTACGTTACTGCTGTTGCGAACGACTATTCTTATGATGTGATTTATGAGAGAATGGTGCAAGCGCAAGGGAAACCTGGTGATGTATTAGTTGGTATTTCGACGTCTGGTAATTCTAAAAATGTTCTTTTAGCGATGAAGAAGGCCAAAGAATTAGGAATGAAAACAATTGCCTTAACGGGTGAAGGTGGAGGTGCGATGGCTGAATATGCTGACTTCTTAATTGCGATTCCTTCTAAGGATACACCAAGAATCCAGGAGGTTCATATTTTGGTTGGACATATTATTTGCCAAATAGTTGAAGAGGAATTATTTGGCTCTAAATAGTTGCACACAGATCTCGCGGATTCCGGAGATTTGTACTTATATGATGATTTGTGTGTTTAACACGAATATATCTTGACGTCGATTTAGTTAATACTGTAATTGATC
>CAYZPP010000051.1:0-6482 GCA_964480315.1 uncultured Alphaproteobacteria bacterium
GCTGTTTTTTTAGAAAAAGCTTTTAAAGAAGAAAAAATGAATAGTGATTATATTACAATAGAGTTTTTGGCTAATAATTGGATTAATAGCATTAAAGACAAAACGAGAAAAATAATAGAATATGCACTTTAACAATCTGAACAAAATATTTATAATAGCAGAACTATCAGCAAATCATGGAGGAAGCTTAGACGTAGCTAAAGAAACAGTTAGAGCTGCTAAAAGAGCGGGTGCGGATGCAATTAAACTACAAACTTATACAGCTGACACTATTACATTAGATGTGAAAAATGATAACTTTAAAATAAATCATGGTACCGCATGGGATGGACAGTATTTATATGATTTATACAAAGGCGCATCATTACCGTGGGAATGGCACAAACCAATATATGATTTAGCAAAAGAAGAAGGATTGGTGTGTTTTTCATCGCCTTTTGATAAAACTGCAGTCGATTTTTTAGAAGATTTAAATACGCCTGTTTATAAAATAGCTTCTTTTGAAATTACAGATATTCCATTAATAAAATATGTTGCTAGCAAAAAAAAACCTATCATTATTTCAACAGGGATAGCTACTATTGAAGATATTGAACTTGCAATTAAAACATGCAAGGAAGTTGGAAATAATGACATTACCATACTAAAATGTACATCTGCTTATCCTGCTAGTCCAGAAGACGCTGATTTACTAACAATTCCTGACATTGAAAAAAGGTTTAATGTAAAAGCGGGCCTGTCTGACCACACAATGGGAATTGAAGCTCCAATGATAGCCGTAGCCTTAGGTGCGACTGTTATTGAAAAACATTTTATTATGGATAAAAAAATTGGAGGCGCAGATGCTCATTTTTCCTTAGACGAAACAGAGTTTAAGCAGATGGTTGATGCTGTGCGTTTAACTGAAAAGTTAATGGGTAGGGTAAATTATGAAATGACAGATAAAAAGAAGAAAAGTCGTGAATTTTCCCGATCATTATTTGTAGCCCAAGATGTTAAAGAAGGAGATGTAATTACAGAAGAAAACGTAAGGTCAGTAAGACCAGGCTATGGACTACATCCTAAATATTATAAGGAAGTGTTGGGGAAAAAATTTACAGGTAAGATTGATCGAGGAGAACCTTTGTCCATTAACATGATTGAAAGCCTTTAAAATGAAATTACCATTTATAGAAAACAGACACAAAACATGTTTTTTTGAACTAATTACGAATCAATTAAGCAAAAATGGTCACGAAATACATTGGCTTGTTCACAACATGCAGTCTTTACCTTCATGGAATTCTTTAAAGTATATTATTGATTATCCATCTAAAAAAATAAATGATTTTAAAAAGGATGAAAGCGTCGAAATAATAATTATAAATGATAGACAAATTAATCACTTTAATAAACTAGACACATCTTATTTTTACTACCACAATAATAAGATTGTTCAGTATTTAAAAAGTTTAAAACTAGAATTTGTATTTGGAGATGTAACAGCTTATCACGAGTTACTAAATATAAGTAACAGTAAAAACAAAAGATATTTTATTTAAACTCATCTACTTGTAGGTGTCATATTGGGCATTTTTGCCATCATATTTCCGATTAATAAACTTAACATCGAAGAGTATGGTACTTCTGGCATATAAAATTATGTAAAACTATTTAAATGAAAAGTAAATTATTAGCAATATTTTTTAGATTTTCGGGTATTTCGGGAAAGTTTTTAGTCGTTTTTTTAATTACAAAAAAAATATCATTAGAATTTCAAGGGGAGTACACATTAATTAACACCAATATCGCATTACTAATTATTTTTTTAGGTCTTGATTTTTATACATATACCAACAGGGTTATTGTTAAACAAGTTGATAAGTTAGTTTTTGTACTTAAAAATAGTCTTGTTTTTTATGGGATAATGTATTTGTTTTTTATTCCAGTTTTAATGTACATGACACACTCTGGATTGGTGCCAAAAAACTTAGCTGTTTTGTTCTTTTTCTTAACAATAACAGAGCACCTTTCACAAGAGTTATTTAGAATATATATTGCGATTGAAAAAGTGACATTAGCCAATATTCTTTTTTTTTTAAGAACAGGAACTTGGTCATGGGCTATTTCAATTTATTTAATTTTTATTGAAAATAGTAATGTTACATTATTTAATATATTAATGATTTGGCTAGTGTTTTCATTCGTTTCAGTAATTATTGGATTATTTTTTATTCCTAATATAAAAAGTTTCAGTAAAGAAAAAGTTGACAAAAAAATCATATACGAAGGAACTAAGGTCGCTCTTTTGATGTTTGTTTCCACAATTTTTTTAAAGATGATAGAATACTCGGATAGATATTTTATAAACTACTTTCTTGGAAAAAAAGAATTAGGAATATATGCCTTCTATTATCAAATTTCAAATATAATAAATGTAGTTATATTTACGCTCTACATATCTTATGCATATCCCAAAATATTAAAAATTGTGTATAAAAGTGATTTAATTTCACTAAAAAAAGAAAAAAAGAAATTAACGAATAACACACTTATAATTATTTTAATAGCTTTATTTTTAAGCTTTACAATTTTACCGTATATTTTGGATATTGTTGGGAAAAGCGAATTAACTAAAAATATTGGTATAGTTTATATACTAATATTTGCCTCACTCTTTTTTAATCTGAGTTTTTCAAGCCATTTTATATTAGTCGCAGAAGAGAAAGAGAAACTGATACTTAAAGCCACTATTGTAGCCTGCTTTATTAATTTACTTCTTAATCTAATCTTATTGCCTATTTTGGGTGTCTATGGTTCTGCAGTTGCCTTATTAATAAGTAGTTTTGTGTTATTTATTATCAAAGCTGGTTATGAAAAAAACACAATAAGTAAATGGAAAAAATAAATAATTTAGTAATCTTGACAACACCATTTCACAAGGAGGTTGTAGAGAAAACCCATCCAAATTTAATTAACGAACTAGGTACTTTGGTATTATACAGTAAGTTTGTTGATGCAAGTGATATTTATACACATAAAACATTATTAACTGATTATCAGTTCTCTAGAAGCAAATTGTTTTCAAACCCTTTTAAAAATTATAAAAATACAGTAACTAAATTTAGAGATGTTAAAAGCGATGTAGAAAGGATAAATCACAAATTTAATTTTTCTAATAATTTAAAAATAGTTATTTGTTCCGATAAAGACATATTTACTCAACTTATGTTAAATTCCTTGTTTAAACATGAAAATAAAAGAGAATTAATAGCAATAGATGAAGGCTTAGGGTTTTATATCAGAACTACATTAAAAGACAAGCTTTTCGCACTATTATATAGAGTTATCACACCAATTTTGTTTGGGTCAAAACTTTACTATGTGAAAAGAATTGGGGTTTACCCAAAAATAAATAAAATTTATGTTAGAGATATTACTTTATTGCCTAAAAACTTAAAAAATGAAGATAAATATAAAGAGTTTAGATTAAATACAAGGGACAACGAAATAAAATCAATCAAGAAAGGGAGTGTTTTGTTTTTTTCTTTTCCAGAGCAAGATTATCAAATGAATCAAAATATAAAATACAAATTAATTTCAGAAATAGCAAACTTTGCAAAAAAAAGGAACAAGGTGTTAACAGTTAAGCCACACCCTAGAGAAAATATTAATTTTGAAAAGCTTAAGGGCTTAACGAATATTGTTATTTCAGATAAAAGTGTGGCAGGAGAAAATATAGATTACTTCGACTATGAGTTTATTATAAATTTTTTTTCGTCTATGATTTTGGATATTGTAGAACATGATTATCCTAAAAGCAATTTATTAACAATAGGATTACACCAAAAACCGTTAATAGAATTTAAGGATGGGCTAAAATACTGTTCGTTAAAAGACTTTATAGCTTCTGATTTAATAAATATATAAAAATTTTGAAAACACATCTATCTATCAATACTATACTGTCTTTAGTATTGATGTATCCGCTAATTTTACTTTTCCCTAGTTTACTAGGGTATCAAGCATTTTTTTTAACATCGCCATACTTTTTTTTAATATTTATTTTTTTAATATTTATTTTTTTATTAAAAGAGAAAATACCATATTTCAAACTTTTACCAGTTGTAATGAGTCTTTTGGTTATCAGTATAATTAATTTCTCATCTTTAAGATATTCATTACCAATTTTCTTTTTACTTTTTATTTTTCTAGTAATGTTTTTTCTAAAAAAAGTAAATACTACCATAAATATAAAAAGTATTCCCATTTTTTTTCTTATTTATATAGTCTGTTCAATTCCTTTTCTCTTCTTAGAGAATGGAAAAGAAGCTACAGGAAGGTTTGTTGGTTTCATTGGGTCTCCAACAGTCTATGCGGGTGTAATTACTGCTCTTTATATTCTTGTTTCCAAAGGATGGGGCGTTAAGTCGTATAAGTTTATAATATCAACAATAATCGTATTTAGTTTAGTTTATTTAACTAAGACAAGGCTCATATTAATTTTTATTCTAATCTTCCCTTTTTTGAAATATTTTTTAGAGAACAAAATATTTTTTTCATTAAAGAAAGTTTTTCTTACCTTTTTAATTACTATAATGTCTGTTTATCCTTTATATGAACAAGTAGTTAAAACTTTCCCTAGCTTAGTGAGTGTTAGGTATGAAGACAATAGAGACGCTTCATTTGGCTTAAGATACTTTGTGTATAAAAAACTAATTACAGAATATTCTGAAGGATCTTTTATAGAAAAAATGTTAGGTAAAGGAAATGAATATTCTAGAACATATATCAAAGACTTATTTAGGTTTGACTTAATGCCTCATAACGATTTTATTCGCATACTAATAGATTGGGGGTTTTTAGGTCTCATCTTGTTTATAGGGTTCTTATACAAGATTTCCACAAAAAACAAAGAGACTTGTTTTCTTTCAATTGTTTACATGCTATTGTTTTATTCAAATATGGTTTTTAATCTTTTTTTAATTTCAATATTAATTATTTTTTATTTCGCAGAAGAAGATGATCAGTAGTTGTTTAAAACTAATAAATTTCTTTAAAAGCCATAAGTTTTTCTTATCGATAACATATGCATTTTCGTTTTCGTTTTCTTTGACACCTTTTTTTTCTTCATTATTACTAAGTTGTTTTGTTTTGTTAGGAGTTTTTCACATTCAAAAAACAAACGCTTTTTTTTGGAATTATAAAAAAGTGATTTTATATTTTTCATTATTTCTCATGTATTTATTTTACATGTTTATTCCTCCTTTTTTTGAAAGAGGTATAACATTAGTTTATAGGATTCTTCCAATATTAATTCTACCCAATATTATATACTTTTCTAGTCTTCAAGAAAAGATGAATTACAAAGTTTTTAAAAGATGCTATGTATTGGGAATTATAACGTCTATATCAATTTCTTTAATTGGTGGGACATATAATTCTATAGCGCACGATAACATACAACATCTGTTTTATTATAAACTTTGTAGTGTTTTACATCTTCACCCAACGTATTATTCTTTATATATAATAACCGCCCTTCATTTCATTAGATTAGATGAAAGTAAGCTAGTTAAGGAATATAAAAACGGGATTATTGTGTTGTTTTTAATATTTATCTTTCTTCTTCAAACAAAAATTGCTGTAATTTATTTGATAATTTATTATATAATTATTTCACCTAAATTGAATAAAAAAGATATAATATCAAGAAAGCATTTTGTCTTTTTGATAGCATTTGTTGTCATATTAAGTCTAAGGCTTGATTACAATAGGTTCTACGATTTTTTTAAATCTAGGGCAACAGTTGAAATTGGAAATCAATTAGAAGATGGAGTTTCTCAAAGGCTATGGCTATGGAAAGAGGCTATTAGCCAAATAAAAGAACGCCCTTGGTTCGGACAAGGTCTCGGCTCACAGGATACAATCTTTAAATGGAATGTCGAAAAAAAATTATTATCAAGTCAAGACTCTTATAGTTATGTTATTGCATCTAAAAATATTTCAAAGTTAAATTTACACAATCAATATTTGCAAATATTTTACGAATTAGGAATTGTAGGAGGCGTGTTTTTTCTACTGTCCATTACTTTTATTTTAGCTAAAGCTATGAAAACAAATCAACAAGATTTTCTATATATATATATATTGTTTTTATTTTTCATGTTAACAGAAAACCTGCTTGAAAGGCAAATGGGAGTATATTTTTATGCATTTATACTTTCTTGTTTGTATTTTGAGAAGGGGTTATTGTCGGCTTGTAATAAAAAATAAATAAAACACTTATTGTATAGATTTGTGACGAAAAATTTTCAAAATAGTAACCAGCTAACATTGACAATGTTGTTATAGTTGAAATAAATACTAAACCAAATAAATCTAAAGACAATTTTTTTAATACCAACTTTAAATACAGATAGCAATACATAAAACCTCCAACGCAGCCAAAAAACAGAAAAATATCAAAGAAAGACATCTCTGTCAAGCACGGGATAGTCATT
>CAYZPP010000052.1:0-6456 GCA_964480315.1 uncultured Alphaproteobacteria bacterium
ATCTTAAAAGGTGGTAATAACCGTGGGCCCTTAGAAAACGCGCCTCTGCAATAAGTTTGTTTTTACTTTCATCGCTAATAAGAGCTGCTTCCATGGCTCCGACACCATCAATAGTAACATTGGCGCCATTTATCGCTCTGTAAAGCCCTTTCCAGACGCTAGACAACTGACCATTGTTACCATTAAATTTTAAGTCGCTATTTCCATTTGCCCTTTGAAAGGTAATTTCCTGGTTCACCTGCATTCCCAAAGCAAATGCCAATGCCCTGTAAGTACCCCATTCGTCAAAATACCTGGCATAGATGGCATTGACTGACAATTGTGCATTGCTGGCACTTGTAAAAAGTAACTCTGGTGTTATCTGACTATAAATATCCTCCTCAAGAAACTCATCATCGCAGCCATTGAAGAGAAAAGATGCCAGTAGTGTTAATATGATTAATTTTGATTTCATAATATATGTTTTTATTTATTTTCTCAGTTTATTAAAAGCTCACTTTAAATCCTAGATTAAGAGTCCTCGGACGTGGGTAGTTCCCAAGATCAATGTTCGGTGCGTAACTTCTCTGTCCGCTAAATCCAGTTTCAGGATCAAATCCGGAATAATCCGTTATTACCAACAGATTGGTACCCCTGAGGTAAATGGAGGCACTGCTCATCGAGTTTATATTCAGTTTGTCTAAAGGTACCCGATAGTTTAATGTAAGCGATTGTAGCCTGATAAAAGTGGCATCTTCCAAAAGGAAGGTGTTCATAGTTCCAGTCCCTCCACCAGGTTTGGGAAACTTTGCATCTGTATTTTCAGGTGACCAGTAGTCGTCTGCATATTCCTGCGAAGCCATACCTGGACCTCCTAATGAGGTATAAATCTTCATCGTATTGTAAATTGAACCTCCCATAGATGCGTTCACAAATATATTCAGGTCCCAATTTTTATACGTCAATTTATTGTCCCATCCAAATATAAAATCAGGCTGTGCATTTCCAATTGCCGACTGATCATCATCATTAATAATGCCATCATCGTTGAGGTCTTTCATCTTCTGGTGACCGACCTGATTCAAACCACCCAAGAATGGACCACCTGCATCAATATCTGCTTGTTGCAACAATCCATCATAGGTGTAGCCAAAAAACGTTCCAATGGGTTCACCCACTATAAAGCGATGTGGTCGACCATTATCTGCTAAACCTGTTCCAGGGGTCGCCGCGGATAGTATTTCTGTTCCGTCGGCAGCCAGCCCTAAATCCAAAATCTCACTTCTGTTAAGACTCCCGGTCAGCGTGGATTCCCATCTAAATTCTTTATCAATAATTGTACCACCAACCAATATTTCAATACCTTCGTTGGAAATTTCTCCAAAGTTGGTTGTAAATACTCCATAACCTGTTGTACCCGGTACCGGCTTGTTTTGGAGTAAATCAACTGTATTCTTTTTATAATAATCAAACCCTAAATTCATACGATTATTAAAAAAACTTGCATCAACACCAATATCTAACTGTTCTGTGGTCTCCCAAATAAGGTCAGGATTTGCAGGGGTGTTCGGGCCTAATCCGCTGGTTTTTTTTCCACCGAATACATACCCGGTTGAATTTAAAGTAGCCAGCGATCTATACGGGGAAATTGCCTGATTCCCTACACTACCGAAACTGGCTCTCAATTTTAAATATGATATCCAAGAGATATCTTGCATAAAAGATTCTTCAGATATAACGTAACCTACCGAAGCAGATGGGAAAAATGCCCATTTTTTATTTGCGGCAAATACACTGGCACCATCCTGACGAGCAGACAACGTTACCAGAAAACGATCATTGAAACTATAAAATAACCTTCCATAAAAAGAAGCAGTTTTTTGTCCAACTTCACTAACACCTGGAGGTGATGGATTTGCCTGGTTACCCCAACCATAGATACCCTGGATATCAAAATCATAACCACTTCCGTTTAAACCTACGTTTTGCTGAATTGCATGTTGCATTGAGTAACCTAAGGTGGCATTGATTTTATGTGATGCACCCAAGTCTTTATTATAATTAAAATAATTCTCAAAAAGGAAGTCACGTTTCTTAAAAAGAGTTTGAGTACCAATCCCGCTATACCAGGTTCCAACATGGGTGGTAAAAGGCATAAAACCCTGTCTATCCTGATTTTGAAAATTTGCACCCCCATTAAAGGTCATTTTTAGGTCATCCATAAGATCAATTTCCAGCTTCAAGGTAGACATCATAAAGTTCATTTCATCCGAATTGTGCTGATCATCCAGTTCCCTAACCGGACTGTATATAAAGTTAGAGACATTGCCCATTCCCGGCGCTAACTTCATTAAATTATTGTCTAATAAAGGATCTACGTACGAACCTGCTATCGGATTGGCTCTAAAAGCAGCTGCTATGGTTCCTAATCTATCAGGTCCACCTCCAGATATCCTACCTGTTTGGCTATACCGGTCAGCTTCAAATCTTGAAGCGCTCATGGTCGCCGTAATCTTTACTCTTTTATTAATCTGGCTGGCTAAATTCATTCGAAGACTTGCCCTCAAATAATCAGAATTGACTATAACACCTTTCTCATCGTACAAATTTCCGGATATATGATACGTCGTTTTATCAGTACCACCCGAAAATGAAAGGTTAACATTATCTGTACTTCCAGGTTGAAGCACTGCATCTATCCAATCGGTACCCTGTCCATAAAGTGCTCCAAGTTGTTCAGGCGAAGAACCTCCGTCAGGCCAGTGGGCGGTTGGCGCTGCTAAATAACGATACGATCCAATTGTGGCAGTAGCATGACCCAATCGTTCATTCTCAATACGTGCAAAAGTTTCAACGTTAGCAAATTTGAACGGGTTGTCTACTGTTGAAAAACCATGAGAGTAATCAACGGTAATAGTTCCCTCTCCGGATTTCCCTTTTTTGGTTTCAATTAAAATAACTCCATTGGCCCCACGTGATCCATAGATTGATGTTGCAGAGGCATCTTTCAGCACTTGCACCGATTCAATATCACTTGGATTAAGGTTAGAAAGTAAGTTCAAAGATCCTTGTCCTTCCCAGCCTCCCGGACGGGAACTGTTATCATTTACTAAAGGAAAACCATCAATAACATAAAGTGGCTCACTACTTCCCAACAACGAACTTGTTCCACGAACCCTCACACTTATCCCACCTCCTGGTTCTGCAGAGGTTTGTGTCATTTGTAGACCTGAAATTTTTCCTTGCAGGCCCTGCTCAAAATTGGGACTTGCCATTTCTGTTAAATCATCGGAGGAAAGAACGGAAATAGCACCCGTTAAATCTTTTTTCCGAATGGATCCATAACCTAATACCACAACTTCTTCTAGTTGGGAAGCATCCCCTATAAGGGTTACATTTAGAACGGATTTTCCATCAACCGACTGCTCAAGAGCAGTAAACCCAACATATGAGTACACAAGAGTAGCACTGTCATTTATTAAGGATAGCGAATAGTTACCATCAAAATCGGTCTCTGTACCAAGGGTAGTACCTTTTACAATTACAGACGCACCAGGCAATGGCACACCTGCTTCATCTTTTACGGTACCGGTAATTGTAATGTCTTGACTATATATGTTTTGCGCATTTAAAAATAATGCGAAAAACAATAACATCATAAAAGCACTATACGGTTTTTTATCATTCTTGGCTCGATGCCTTGTTAAAAGTTCTTTTTTCTTCATAAAATAATTATTTAATATTAGATTAATTTATCCGTACCTCAACAATACTTGACACAAATAAAATTTAAATTTAGAATATGAAATGGGATCCTCTGTTTTATCTTGTAACCAAAAAGTATTGAATGGTAACATTTATGAAAATCACGAATAAAATAAGATGTTAGGGACAGAAAACAAGTTTCGATACTTTTCTATCATATAAAATTTAAATGAGTATATTACAGAATAACTGGATTTGTTAAAACATTTTTTGAAGTAAAATGAGATTCGTACTTACCCTATTATTCTTTTATGTTGCACTATTTTGCCAATCGCAAACAACCGATTCATTTTATGGAAATAAAATAATTAAATCTTTTTCAACTGAACAAGGATTATTACACCCCGATATTGCTTCAATTATACAAGACAAAGATGGTTACATATGGGTAGGTTCCGAAATTGGTTTGCAACGATATGATGGCTATCACTTTCAAAATTATTTTTACGATCCAGGCATTCAGCGAAATTTGCAAAGCAATATCGTTAAAGATCTTTTGGTCGATGAGAATGGAAACATATTGGTTGGTGATTGGGGCGATGGTATTCATAGCTTTAATCCTGAAAGTAACATTTTCTCAGACTTTGAGTTGATTAGGCAAACTGACACTATTCCTTTACATAATAGTATTCAGTGTTTGAACCAAAACAAGGATGGATCGTTTTGGATTGCAACCCATGCCGGATTGCTATTTTATTCTTCGCAAGCCAAACAAGTCGACCAATACATAAATGATCCAAAGTACAGTACAAGTCTTTCTGATAATTGGATTAAGCAAATATTGGAATTCAAAAACGGAAACTATGCTTTTGTTAGCGACGATGGGGTACTAAATTTGTTCCGTCCAGACAGTAAAGATTTTAAAAGAGTAAGTATTAATACTGGGGGCGGCCAAAGTACTATTCCAATTAATTTTGTGTATGAATATTCCGAACAATACCTCTTGCTAGGTACTTCAATGGGAATTTACTTATATGACATCATATCTGGAAATTACACCCCTTTGAATACAAAATCAAACAACGAAAATAGTGCTCAAAATAGTGAGATTATTGGACTCTATAAAAAACTGGACGGGAATATATGGGTAGCCACTTATTATGATGGATTGTTTGAAATTGAATTGGGCATTGATACCGAGAATGAATTAGACATCGAAACCGTTAAGAGTGTCATGTCTGACATCGTTGTAAATGACATTTTCACTGATAAGCAGGGCAATGTGTGGATTGCAACCTTTAATAATGGATTGAAGGTTATTATTAACAAGGAATTAAGCATTGCATCCTTAGCTATTGAAACAGAGCCTGTGTATTGTGTTGCGAAAGGAGCTGATAATTATCTATGGATAGGTACCATTGGAGGAGGTTTATACAAATATAATTTGGGTACCCACTCCTATAAAGAGTATACTGTTTCAAACGGATTGTCATCTAATTACATCCGGTCTTTATATGTTGATGGTTCCGAAAAATTGATGATTGGGACCTTAAATGGATTAAACGTACTCGATCTGAAATCAGAGACCATATCTTTGTTAAATGATGAAAATGGAATTTTGAATTCAGAAATTGTTTTCATCAATAAAGACAAAAAAGGGAGTTACTGGATGGGATCGGTCACAAATGGGCTGGTGCATTTGGATGTTGAAAACAATAAGGTGAAAGCCTATATGCTTAAAAATAAAATACAGAATGTTCCTCCTGATGGGAAAACAAATGTGAGATCGGCCTTGTTCGACAAACAAGGCCGATTATGGGTTGGAATTTATGGCGGTGGGTTACATCTTTTTGATACCGAGAAAAGAATGTTTACTAAAAGTTACTTACATATTCCGGACGACGAAAATTCTCTGAAAGACAATTTTATTTTAGACCTTATTATTGACTCAGAAGACAAAATTTGGATCGGTTCTCTTGGTGGGTTTCATCAGTTTGATCCTGAATCGGAAGTGTTTATTAATTACCCGATAAAAGGAGGAGTCACAGCCCAATCTGTTCAGGCAATTATTGAAGATAGTCAAGAGAATATTTGGGTTTCTACAGCTAATGGACTCAAAAGATTTGAAAAGAAATCACAAACGTTCAGATATTTTAATCGATCAGATGGTTTTGTAAACAAGGTATTTGTAAATGGTTCAAAATTTAAAGATAAAAACGGGATCTTATATTTTGGAAGTTGGGATAAAAAACGAAATGTTGTTACCGTAAATCCGGAGGCCGCATCGTTTACTGAAAGTGTCCCCCAATTGATATTTGCGGATTTTAAGATATTCAACAAGCCTTTGGAGATTGGAGGAGAAAATTCACCTTTACAAAAGCATATTTCAAAAACGAAATTAATAACATTAAAACATGATGAAACTGGGATTACCATTGATTATGTTGGGTTAAATTTTATTTCGCCTGAGAATAATAGATATGCCTATAGAATGGAAGGACTCGAAAGCGAATGGAGGGAAGTAGGTAGCCAACGTGTAGCCAATTATTCCAATTTAACTGCAGGTGATTATACCTTTATGGTTAAAGTTTCCAATAACGATGGTGTTTGGACCAAGGAGCCATTGGCACTTGACATAAAAGTTTTGCCTCACCCCTTAAAATCGAAACTGGCTTATTCCATTTATTGGGCGCTGTTTATGTTCCTAAATATATGGGTTATCTGGTTTGTAAAACGACTCAATAAACGGCAACTCGACATGAAACTGGTGGG
>CAYZPP010000053.1:0-6386 GCA_964480315.1 uncultured Alphaproteobacteria bacterium
ACCAAACACACCATTAAAAGAGGGTATAAAGTTATTTGCAAAATGGTATAATGAATATTACCAAACTAGATAGAGCTACAATTAAAGGCTGTGAATTTAACTATTAAGATAAGTACAATTATTACAAAGATTTTAAGCATTGCTTTTATCTTAAAAACAATAGCGGTATTATTAGATCAACAACAATTAGAAACACACCGCGTTGATGCGGTATTACATTTAGGGACTTATGTCTCTTATATTGCTAATATTTTGTTTTTTGTGTCAGGTTTTCTAGGTTTGAAATATGAAGGGAAATTTTACCCTAAATATGTTAGGTCTTTCTTTTGGTTAATTTTATTTTGGATAATTTTTGTTTATTTGCGTTCAGGTGCGAGTATATTTGACCCAAGTACTTTTATGAGTGTAAAAGGTATAGGTCCATATTTAGGAATGAGTATCATGTTTACTGCAAATCCTATTCGGTTTCATAAGATGACCAAAGTGTTTTTGTTAATTGGCCTTATTTTAGTAATAGGAGGGCTTTATAACTCATTGAAATTAGGGATGGGGTTTGATAGAAAGACGGCACAAATGCAACTACTGTTGATTGCTGCAAATCTAATATGGATTTCACCATTGGTTTTATTTTTTAATTTTAAGAAACATAAAGTACTTGCAATAACCATTTTTGCTACTTCATTTATTTTTAGTGTGCTTATTGTTACGCGGTCTTTTATGGTCTTACATGTATTGGTATTATTGTTTTTTATGCGATACGTATTAAAAATTAAACTAATTGGCTTAATTATAACTATTGTTGTAGCCATTGTCAGTATTAATTTTTTGCCAAATATTGGAGTAATTCAACATGCGGCAAGCTTATTAAATGGTAGAATGGGGAATGATACTAGAAGTTTACAAATTTTTTTATTCTTAGAAAGTGTTGAATTTAAGGATTTTATTTTCGGTAGTGGAGTCTTTTCTTATTGGCGTATGGGTAATAAAGATTATCAATGGTTAGATAACCAAATTTTATTAACGGCGTGGTGGGCAGGTATTGTTCCCATATACTGTTATTTAAGCTTGCTCATGAAGTCTATTATTAAACATTTATTAAAAAGAAACGTGGATCCAACAAATAAATCTAAGGCTTTTATATTATTCTTATGGGTATTAGCTTTATCTGGTCTCTCTATTTTTATTTCTATTAGTAGTTCATTGTATCACTTTGCTATTATGTTTGTCCTTGGTAGTTTATTGTTTAATCAAAGAATTGTGTTGCATGAAGTTAAATAAAAGTATTAAACAAATTGCATCTTTGTATTCTGCTACGGTTCTAAGTTTAATTGTAGGTATAGCTATAAGTATTTTTACAACACGGTTTTTAGGGGCTGAAGGATATGGTGATTTCAAATTTTTCCAACTCGTTTTTAATTTACTATTTATTGTCTTGTCATTTGGGTTTTTTAATTCTTTTTCTAGATTATTAGCACATTCAAAAGAGACAGAACGTAACCAATCCCTATATGGGGCATATGCTGTTTTTGTTGTTTGTATTGGTGTTTGTGCAATTGGTATTGTCTTTATCAGTTCATTCTTTCAAGGTGTATTATTTTCGAACAATCTAGACTTAGTATTTCGTTATTATTCTGGGTTTATATTATTTTTTATATTAAATAACAGTTTTGCTCAAGTTTTACAAGGAAGTAATAGTATTGGAATACTTTCATTACAAAAAATTGTCCCTCCATTACTATTCCTAGCTTGTTTAATGCTATTGAATGATTTAAGTGTAAAACAGGCTATTACTTATTTTTATGGAGCCATGGGGATTACAAGTATCACTTTACTATATGTTCTTAAACCAAAATTTACAAATATTTCTCATATTTATAAACTGGTTTTTAAAGAAAATAAAGAGTTCGGAAGGAAAGTATATTTTGGTAGTCTTACCGCAGTAGGTTCTGGTTATTTAGGTGGTTTGTTGATTGGCTTTTATTTGGATAATAGTCTTGTTGGTTTTTTTACTTTAGCAATAACGATTTGTTCTCCTTTATTAATGATTCCTTCAATAGTTGGCACTACTTTTTTTAAGAAGTTTGCAACTGTCTCAAAAATTGACAACCGAATAATTTACATCACAATTGCGATGTCAGTATTTAGTTATTTAGTTTTTTATTGGATGATAGAACCAGTTGTTCATATTTTTTATCCTTCAGGTTTTAACGAAGTTATTGGTTATAGTAGGATTATTGCTTTAGGAAGCATTCTTCATGGATTTGGTGATTTATACAATCGTTTCTTATATGCGAAAGGGAGTGGTAAACTAATTAGGAATGGAGCAATGATTGTAGGAGGTTTTAATATTTTAGGTTATTTCATTCTTATAAATTATTATGGTATAAATGGTGCATTAATCACAAAAACTATATCTGGCGGATTATATTTCTTGTTTATGTATGTAGGTTATAAGAAATATTTAAAAGTAAATTAAAACTTAAATACGGAAAATGTGAAAAAGGATTATTTAGGATTGATTATTAACAAATTAAGACATTACCGAATTGAACTATTACAAGTGTTAGCTACTTTAATAATGAAGCCTATAATTAAACTCAAAGGGATATCACTCATGAAAGGGATAAAATGTTATGGTTTACCAATCATTGTTCGAAGTCCTTATTCAACTTTTATTATTGGCAAGAAACTTAGAGTTCGTTCAGATAGGTCTTCGAATCTATTTGGAACTTTCAAGCGTTGTACTATTGCTGCTGTAGGTAGACATGCAAATTTAGTGATAGGAGACAATTGTGGTTTTACTTCTGCCTCTATAACATCTTTTAACCAAATCAATATTGGTAATAATGTAATTGTTGGTGCAAATGCTATAATAACAGATTCAGATTGGCATTCATTATCCCCAGCAAATCGTAGTGATAATGTTCGAAATTCACCTATACATATTGAAGACAATGTTTGGATTGGAGCTAATAGTATTGTTTTAAAAGGTGTAACTATTGGACAAAACACAGTCATCGGAGCTGGAAGTATTGTTGTGAAAAGTATACCTGCTAATGTTATTGCAGCGGGGAATCCATGTAAAGTTATTAGAAAATTGAAATATGAGAATTGAATTTTATTTATGAAAATCATTTTTTTAGGTATAAGTGGGTTTCCAAAAGGTCTAGCCGCAATTGATAAGCAAAGATTATTAGCTAAAGGCTTAATTCACTGTGGGCATAATGTTTATGTGGTTAATTCTATTGGCACACATGTAAAAGGTGAATTCCTAAGGAAAGGTAAATTTGAAGAAATTAAATATATTTATACGTCATTATTCTCGTACAGACCAAAAATTTTTTTACTACGTAGAATAAACCATATTACTGCAAAAATTCTTGAATTAATATTCTTATTGTTTGTAAAACAAGACAGTAGTATTGTGCTATCTAGAAATTTTTTTCATATTTTAAACTATAAAATAATTTCATTATTAAAAGGGAGTAAAATTGTATTATTGTCCCATGAACATACAACAACAAAATACAAATTGTTTAGTTTTAAATTTTTAAATCAATATTTGTATAATAAATATGTATGGAAAATGATGGACGCTGCATTTCCTATTAGTGATGTATTAGAAAAAGAAATAAAAGCATTAAATCAGAGTTTACCAACTTTACGAATACCTGCTATTACAGACATAGCGTTTATAGATAGTGTTGAGCCTAAAAATGGTAATTACTTTTTGTATTGTGGAGCAGCAAGTTACATTGAAATTGTAGAGTTTTGTATTAAAGCTTTTGAGCAACTTGATGATAATGAAACATTTCTTTATTTGGTTGTTAGTGGTAATCAAGAAAATGTAAAAAAAATAGAAAATCGAATTGCTAAATCTATTAAATCAAAAAAAATACAGCGATTTTCGTATTTATCTTATTCAGATTTAATTGGTTATTATAAAGGTGCTAAAGGATTACTAATTCCATTAAGGGATACAGTTCAAGATACAGCTAGATTTCCACATAAAGTTGCAGAATATTGCGCAAGCGGGGTTCCTATTATCTCAACCCAAATTGGTGAGGTTTCAAATTATTTTAAGCATGAAGAATCTGCATATTTAGCTTTAGAATATGATACAAAGCAATATGCTAAATTGATGTATTCAGTATTAGAGAATCATAATAATGAAAATATTACAGCGAACGCCAAAATAGTTTGTAGAAATAATTTTGATTATAAAGAATATGGTACTCAAATCTCAGTTTTTTTAGAGAATTTGAAATAATAGGGGATTTTTGACAAAATGAATACTTTAAGTTTTAGATAAACAATATTTTTATTTAATGATTAATAATAGGTGATATAGATGAATAATCCATTTAAAAAATTTTTAAATTTTTACAAAAGAAAAAAAAACAGTATCAATTGGGCTAGGTCGTTAGGAGTGAAAATTGGAAATGACTGCAAAATTGCTACTTATGAATGGGGGTCTGAACCCTACCTTATTGAAATAGGGAATCATGTTCATATAACAAATAATGTTCAATTTATTAATCATGACGGTGGTGTGTGGGTATTTAGAAAAGAAGTACCTGATTTTGATGTTTTTGGAAAGATACGAATAGGAGATAATGTATATATTGGGAATAACGCTATAGTAATGCCAGGAGTAACGATTGGTGAAAATTGTGTTATTGGAGCAAATAGTGTTGTAACTAAGAGTATACCTGAAAATTCGGTAGTTGCCGGTGTACCAGCTAAATTTATTTGTAATATTAAAGATTACAAAATGAAAATGGAAAAAATTAATACTAGGTTAAAACTTTCTGATAGCCTGAATAAAAAGAGATCATTATTGGCATTGGAAGAGAATCATTTTATCATTAAAAATGAATTAAATAAATGAATATTTTATTTATAGTTGATACGTTAGGTAGTGGGGGGAAAGAAAGGCGACTTACAGAGTTAATTTTGGAATTAGCGAGAAGAAGTTTAGTAAATCCATTTTTGGTATTACTTGAAAGTGAAAGTAAGAGTGATATCCATTATAAAACTGTTTTGAATTTAGGTATAGAGATTTATTATTTAGGCGGAAAATCTAAGAAGAAATTACCTTTTGAGATTTATAGACTTTGTAAAAGTAATAATATTGATATTATTAATACATGGGCCCCTGCAGTTCATACCTATTTAATTTTACCAACAAAAATTTTGTTACGATTACCAATCATTAACAACTCTATTACAAGTGCGAGAAATAATTTATCAAAATTAGAAATGTTTAAAATAAGAGCAACATACTTATTTAGTACTATAGTTTGTTCTAATTCTAACCAAGCTTTAAAAATTTTTAAAGTGCCACAAAACAAACGTAGAGTTGTGTATAATGGGTTTAGATCTAGTCGACTTGATAATCTCGAAACTGAAGATAATATTCGAAAAATTTTTAAAATAGATACTTCTCATGTGGTCGCAATGGCTGCAGAATATTCTAGTAGGAAGAATTATAGTACATATATAAAAGCTGCAAACATTGTTTTGGCTAAAAGGGATGATGTTACTTTTCTGTGTATGGGATCAGGTGATAGAGAGAAATATAAAATTAACATTGAAGGTCAAAATACGAGTAGAATAAATTTATTGGGTAGAATGGATGATGTCGAATCGATATTTAAAATATGTTCAATAGGTGTATTGTCTTCAGAAATTGAGGGTATTCCAAATTCAATTTTAGAGTTTATGGCCTTGGGAAAACCTGTTATAGCAAACATTTGTGAAGGTGTTGGTACGGCAGAATTAGTTGAAGATGGCGCAAGTGGTTTTTTAATTGAACCAAAAAATGAAATATTGATGGCGGAAAAAATCAATGTACTCTTAAATGATACAGGTTTAAGAGATAGAATGGGAGAATATGGTCGAACAGTAGTGTCAAATAAATTTTCGATTGATCAAATGGTTGAGAGGTTTTTAGGGTTATATAAAGAAGTATTAAATAAGTAATAATGAAATTAATTGAAGATTTAGATGTTTATGCCTTTAGAAGAGGTTTACCTAAATGGATGGCAGTGTTGATGCCAATAATCTATTGGGAAACATGGCCAATAATTGTTTATCGAATTAGAAATTATGTGTATAGAAGAGTACATATTCCAATATTGCGTCAATTACTTTATATTGTAGGTTATTTTGCAGGATGGGTAGTAAGGTTTTTAACAACAATTACTATTTCAGAAAAAGCAATCATTGGAAAAGGTTTATTTATTCCTCATATGGGTAACATAACAATTAGTCATCATACTACAATAGGCGATAATTGTGTTATACATCAGGGAGTTACTTTTGGTGGGGCAGGCCGTGGAGAAAACTATGGTGGACCGACATTAGGTAATGATTGTTTTGTA
>CAYZPP010000054.1:0-6303 GCA_964480315.1 uncultured Alphaproteobacteria bacterium
TTTTTTTTTAAAAAAAATCAAATATATATTTCTTATATAAACAAGAATTCCAAATAACTGAGCCATAGTAATTGCAAAACTTTTTAAATGTATGGCATATATCAAGGTAATAAATCCTCCAATTAAACTAAAAAACCAAAATAATATAGGTATTTCACTTTTTCCTTTTTTTTCTGAAGAAATTAATTGAACTATCCATCTTGAAAAAAATAATCCTTGACCGATCAGACCAATTACTGCCCACCAATCCCATTGAAAATAAAGACCTAAAAAATTAATTGTCATTTAAAATTTATAATACATTTTGTTGAAAGACCTTAAGGTATCTTTTTTTAAGCCAGACCACGCCAAATAGATCATAAATACCTGCTACCGCTCTGCCAAAATTATTATATTTGCTAATTCCAGACTTTCTATTTCTATGATTTACATCAATACTATGAGTGGAGCAATTTATCATTTTGAATAGAAATGGCATAAAGCGATGCATGTTTTTGAAATGCGGTAGTAATAAATAATCTTTCTTATTGAATATTTTCAGGCCGCATCCAGAATCAGGATGATCATCACCTAAAATTAAAGTTCTGATATAATTAGCAATTTTAGATGCGATAATTTTAGATATTGTATCTTTTCTAGAAGATCGGTAGCCCTGAATAAATACTTTATTTTTTTTTAAAATTAAAAATTTCTTATAAAGATTAGGAATATCTAAAGGATCATTCTGAAGGTCTCCATCAATTGTAATAATTATATCATTTTTCGAACTTATAACTCCAGTATGAATAGCAGCGCTTTGCCCTAAAGTGGAATCATGGGATATAAATTTAAATTTAGTATTTTTGATTTTCTTTAGTTGTTTAAGTGAATTATCATTAGATGAGTCGTTAACAAATATTACTTGGGTTAAGGGTATTTTATTGCAAGAATTCAATATCTCTGAAAATAATACAGGTATATTTTTTTCTTCATTGAAAATTGGTGCAATTACAGTAAAACTCATGGATAAATAAACCCTTTATTAATTATTGTAAATTAGTGGAAAAAATAAAATTATCAAATATCAAATTCAATAAAGACGGATTAGTTCCTGTTATTGTTCAAGATTCAAATTCACATAAGGTTTTAATGCTAGCTTATTCTAATGAAAAGGCAGTTAAGCTGACATTGAAAAAAAAGTTGGCTCATTTCTGGAGTAGAAGCAGGAATGAATTATGGTTAAAAGGTGAGACCTCAGGAAACTACTTAGAAATAGTCAATATTCTTATTGATTGTGATAATGATTCAATAGTCTATAAAGTTGATTTAAGAGATAAAAAAGCCTGTCACACTGGAGAAGAAAGCTGTTTTTTTAAGGAAATAAAAGATGAATGAAATTATAGCCTATAAAAATACAGATGGCTCCTACTCTGATATGAATTCAGTGGGTAGTCATCCTGTAAAAAAACTAAGTGAAGATGCGCTTAATATTATGAGACATGATATGGCTCACATTATGGCCGAGGCAGTTATTTCTTTATTTCCAAACACAAAACCAACTATTGGTCCATTTATTAAAAATGGATTTTATTATGATTTTGATATCAAAAGAACATTAAATGAAGATGATATAGAGAAAATTGAAAATAAGATGAAAGAAATTCTAAATGAGACAAGGAATTTTGAAAAAAAATCTATTACTAAAAGCAAGGCCTTAAAAATATTTCAAGATAACCAATACAAATTAGAACTTATTAATAATATTAAAGATGAAGAATTAACAATTTATGAACAAGAAAATTTTATTGATTTATGCAAAGGTCCTCATCATACAAGTACAAGGGAATACAATTCATATTTTAAAATAATAAATATATCAGGAGCTTATTGGAGAGGTATCAGTACCAATAAAATGCTCCAAAGAATATATGCGACAGCATGGTTTTCAAAAAAAGAATTGGATACTCACATAAAAAATATTGAAGAAGCAAAAGAAAGAAATCATAGAAGATTAGGAATGGATATGGGTTTATTTCTTTTAAGTGAATTTTCAGCAGGTAATGTTTTTTGGAAAGCTAACGGCCTTACTCTATATAACAATATTACTAATTATATTCGACAAGAGCAAATAAAATTAAATTACCTTGAAGTAAAAACTCCTGAAGTAGTTTCCAATGAATTATGGGTCAAGTCTGGACACTGGGATAATTTTAGGGAAAATATGTTTACGATTGATGGAACATATCACTCTGATAATAAAATTTTTGCTTTAAAACCAATGAATTGCCCTTGTCATATTGTTTTATTTAACTCTGAGTTAATCACCTATAAGGATCTGCCTTTAAGATATTCTGAATTTGGAAAATGTCATAGATATGAACCATCAGGAGCATTGAATGGACTTTTTAGAGTTCGTGGTTTTACAATGGATGATGCACATATTTTTTGTACAGAAAATCAAATTTATGATGTGTGTAATGAAACAGCTAATTTAATTGAAAAAATATACCTACAGTTTGGCTTTACTAAAGTTAAATATAATATTTCTACTAGGCCAGAAAAAAGTATTGGCTCTGATGAAGACTGGGAAAACTCTGAAACACAATTAAAAAAGGTTCTCTCTGATAGCGGTAAAGAATTTAATATCTTAGAAGGGGAAGGAGCATTCTATGGCCCTAAAATAGAGTTCACATTAGAGGATTCATTAGGCAGAGAATGGCAATGTGGAACTATTCAGATTGATTTTAATTTACCTAGTAGACTTGGAGCTAAATATAAAGATAGCAATGATAATAACAAAACTCCCATTATGATTCATAGAGCATTAATAGGTTCACTAGAGAGATTTATTGCAATTATTTTAGAGAACACTAACGGATGGTTGCCTTTATTTATTACTCCTATACAGTTAGCAATTCTCCCTATATCTGAAAAATTTACTGACTACTGTAATGATCTAAATAAGAAAATTAATCATAAAATCAGGTCTACTGTTGATCAATCCGATAATAAACTTGGTTATAAGATCAGGACATCTGTAACTAAAAAAATACCTTACACTTTGGTTATTGGAGAAAAAGAAATCGAAAGTGGCACTTTTACTTTAAGGGATAAATCTGGAGAGAATCTAAAAATAGAAAGCATAGAGTCATTAATTAATTTTTTTAATCCTTAATTTTAGAAAGACGTGACCTAAATATTAAAATGTCAGATCACACAAAAGCTGTAATATTAGTTCTTATAAGTGGTATAATATGGAGCTTTGGAGCTGTAGTAGTTAAAAGTATGGTTGACCCCCAGCTATATCGATTACCTTATTTAATTATCAGAGGTATTACAGTTGCTTCAATAATTTGTATTTTTCTCCTAATTAAAGACAGAAAAAATTTTTTAAAAAATTTTTTTACATTTGACATGGTAACTATTTTTGGCGGTCTGCTGCTAACATGCACATTTATTGGCTTTATTTATTCAATCACAAGTACTACAGCAGCAGTTACTCTTTTAATGCTAGCATTAATGCCTTTTTTAGCATCGATTATAGCATATGTAGCAATTAAAGAAAAAATTTCAAAAAAAAATTTTACTGCAATGATAATAGCTTTAACAGGTGTAATTATAATGGTGCTTCAAGGCAAAATAAGTGGCTCTCTCTTTGGACTTTTAACGGGTTTAGTGGCTAGTCTTGGATTTGCAGGATTTACAGTAATGTTAAGAAGTAAGAATGATATCAAGAAGTTTTATATTTTAGTTTATGCTGGAATTTTTTGCGCTATTTTTTCCTTCACTATACTTTTAATTTCAGATGGATCGGCATACATACCATTAATAAATATTGCTTTGAGTCTTATTCACGGTTCTTTAGTTGGATCAGGGCTAATACTTTATAGTCTAGGTTCTAAAAAATTATTGTCAGGAGAGCTGACCATGCTTTCACTATTGGAAGTTATTGGTGGTATCTTATGGGCTTGGGTTCCTTTTTTGGGTGTTAATGAAACACCAAGCACCTACACTCTTATAGGAGGATTCATAATTTGTTTTTCTATAGCTATAAACTCAGTAAATTTTGATAAAAAACGTCTAATTAAGCAGGTTAGATAAATAACTTAAAAATAAGTTAAAAGCTATTTCGTTTGTAGAAATTCCTATAATTCCTATAAAAGTAATAGAAATTCCGAGTATTTGTAATTTCTCAATTCTTTCTTTTAAAATAAACCTTGCAAGAATAATTGTAATCAACCCAAAAGCAGAAGAAACAACAACGGCAATTCCTATAGGATCAAAGACATAAGCTGATACTAAGAAAAAACCTCCCGATGTCTCTAATATACCTTGGAAGAAAAGTATAGGAATTGATTTTTTAGTTAAGGATGGCTTAATTCTAAGAAATAATAATAATATGGCGATTGAAAATAGACTAAAAAATCTAATATAGATAACTGTCTCAGTTGTATTAAGATAGTTAGTCGCTTCCTGAGAAAAAATAAGACCTAATGCTAAAAAAATACTAGCTCCAAAAGCAATTATAACAGACTCTCTTATTTTTTTCACATCCATACCTAGACTCTCTTTAAAAGAATTTGCACTAAAAGATACAAGTATTGCTCCAGAAATTATTGCTAAAGTTGCATACCATTGTAATTTAGTAGGGTCAGAACCTAATAAAAATCTTATCAAAAAAACAAAAAATGGATTTGTGGCAGCTATTGCTGCAACGATTGAAACAGGGCCTCTTTCTAATCCATTATAAAGAAAAAAAAGGCCCACCATTACTAGAACGCCAGCAATAAGACAATAAATTAAGCCTCTTAGATTTGGGTTAAATCCTCCAAAAAATATAGAGTAAATCGATAAGTAAAAGAAACCTCCGACAACAAGCATCCAAAATAAAGATCTTTTAAACCCAACTTCTTTAGAAGAAAATCTTACTAAAAAATCACCAATTCCGAAACTAAGTGCGGATAATAATCCATAAATAACTGGCATAAATTGTAATTAAATAGCGATTAGGAATCTACTTGGAAACTTTCACCACAACCGCATTCGCTTGTTTGGTTAGGATTGTTAAAGACAAATCTTTCGCCAAACTCTTCTTTTACAAAATCCATTTCAGTTCCTACGATATACATGACAGCTTTATTATCAATAAAAAGAGGAACTTCATAGTGTTCTAACTTTTCACATTCGTTAATATTATCGGGAGTGGCATAATCCATTGTATAGCTTAATCCAGCACAACCTCTTGTATTAAGGCCTATTCTTAAGCCCATTTTATCTGTTTGGTCAGCGAGCATATTTTTAATTTTTGAAACGGCTGTGTCTGTTAATGAAAATAATTGTGTCATATTAAAATCCTAGAGCTAATTTAGCATCTTCACTCATCATATCCTTAGTCCATGGAGGTTCAAACGTTAATTTTATTTTAATTTGACCACAATCCTCAATAGTAGCTATCTTTTTAGCAATATCGTTAGGCATGCTGTCAGCTACAGGACAATTAACAGTAGTTAAAGTCATTAAAACGTCAATATTATTGTTATTAATTTTAAGTTCATAAATTAATCCTAAGTCATAAATATTTATTCCTAGCTCAGGATCATTAATTAGTAAAATTTTATCTATGACTTCTTGTTGTGATATATTTTTAGAAACTGAATTTTTGAGAGTGCCTAGTATTAATTCACCTTCGGTATTAATTTTAGGTAAAAAATCAGCTAGAGTCTTGTCATCATTCATGAAAGCAATTTATTGGTTTTATTTAAAGCATCAATGAATATTGAGATATCTTCTTGTGAATTATAAATACCAAAAGAAACTCTGCAGGAACCTGGTATTTTTAATTTTTTCATAAAGGGTTGGCAGCAATGATGGCCGCTTCTGATCATTACTCCATATTGATCTAAGAATGTAGCAATATCATTATGATTTTTTCCTTGCACGTTAAAGGAAACTATAGATGAAGCTTGAATATCATCTGATAAGCCATAGATATCAATATTACCCAAATTTTTTAATTCACTAATTAAGGATTCTCGTAGTTTAACCTCTTCGTCGAAATAATTTTCAAAACTGTGTTCAGTTAAATAGTCTATTGCAGAAGAGAGACCAGCCGCAGCTTCAATAGGCGGAGTTCCTGCCTCAAACTTATTAGGAAGAATTGCTGGGGTAAAACTATCTAACTCAACTTGATTTATCATTCCCCCCCCTAAGAAAACAGGAGGTAGAGAGTTCAATAGATTTTCTTTACCGTATAAAACCCCTATACCAGATGGTCCGTATAATTTATGGGAAGAAAAAACAAAAAAATCACAATCTAAATCTTGA
>CAYZPP010000055.1:0-6252 GCA_964480315.1 uncultured Alphaproteobacteria bacterium
AATCCTTTTTTATATATAATATTTTAGCGTTATTATCTAGAACTAATTTAACCAAATTATCTTTAATATTTGGGTCTATTTCAAGATAAAGGAAGCCATTATATTTTAAATCTTTCAATTGAGTAACTATTTGATGATATAGATCACATCCATCATCACCTCCATCTAAAGCTAATAAAGGGTCATACAAGGTTTCTTTATTTAATTTTTTAATATCAGAAGATTTAATATAAGGAGGATTACATACGATAAATTCAATGTCATTAAGCTTTAAATTGGGGTCTAATAATAAATTGGAAATTGAAAATTTAGACCTACTCTCAAGTTTCAACAGCTTGGCATTAAGCTGATTTATTTTCATAGCTTTAAAACTTATATCAATAAAAAGGCAGCGAGAATTAGGTAATTCATTTAATAATGAAAGACCCAAACATCCTGTTCCCGAACATAGATCTATGAAATTAATTTTTTTATTTTTCATAAACTCATAATCTTCATTAATTGATTCTACTAATATTTCTGAATCTGCTCTTGGGTCTAGAGTGTCTTGGTTCGTGTAAAAAACATCATTCCAAAAACCTTTTTCATTTATAATTTTAGCTAAAGGCTTTCCTTCTAATCTTTTTTTTAAAATTAGATTTATTTTATTGATATTTATAATAACTTGAGATGTAAATTTTGAATTTTTTTTTTTTGAAGCGAAGTTAATTATTATTTTAGCCTCCACATCAGGTTGATTGATATTGTTATTTTTTAAGGAAGCTACAACTTTATCAAAAATGATCGAAAAATTTTTTGAATTTTCAACTATCATTTAGATGGTTTAATTTTTCAGCTTGCTCACTAGCTGATAATGCGGAAATCATTTCCTCTAAAGCATCACCAAGCAAAAATTGATCTAATTTATATAGGGTTAAGTTAATCCTATGATCAGAAACTCTTCCTTGAGGAAAATTATAAGTTCGTATCCTCTCAGATCTATCACCACTACCAACTTGACTTTTTCTGTTAGAAGATTGCTCACTGTCTCTTTTTGATCTTTCAGCATCATAAATACGTGATCTTAGAATTTTTAATGCTTTAGCTTTATTTTTATGTTGCGAGCGTTCATCTTGCTGAATTACAACTATTCCTGTTGGTATATGAGTAATCCTTACAGCACTATCAGTTGTATTAACAGACTGTCCTCCAGCTCCACCCGATCTATAGACATCTATTCTTAAATCAGAATCTTTTAATTCTACATCAAATTCTTCAGCTTCCGGTAATACAGCTACTGTTGCCGCAGAAGTATGTATACGACCTCCTGACTCAGTTTCAGGAATTCTCTGAACTCTATGGACGCCTGATTCATTTTTTAATAATTTAAAGACTGAGTTACCTTTAATTTCAATAACTGCCTCTTTTATACCTTTCAGACCTGTTTCCGACCTTACCATGGGAGTAAATATCCAGTTTTTCAGCACGGAGTATCTTTCATACATTCTATACAGATCTCCCGCAAATAAAGCTGCCTCATCGCCGCCAGTACCAGCTCTGATTTCCAATATGGCATTTTTTTCATCAGCTTCATCTTTTGGCAGTAGTGCAAACATTAATTCCTTATTTTTTTCCTCAAAAAGGACTTCATATTCAGGCAATTCTTTCTTAACTATATCTCTAAGTTCCTCATCTTTTTCATTTTCTAATATATCTTTGTATCCAACAATTTCATTTTGAATTCTTTCTATTTCGCGAACTATGTTTATTATCGGCTCTAATTTTGATAACTCTTTATTTATCTTTATTAATTCTTTATTTACTAAATTTTCTGAATTTAATAATTGGTCATTTAAAGATTTAAATTTATTTTTTAAATCTTCTATTTGGCTATCTAATTTCATCAATTATATCCAAATCCTTAATTAAAATTTCTTTTTGTTGTTTTGATTTAAGATTTTTTAGGGTTACAGAAGATTTATTAAATTCCTCTTCTCCAACCAATAAAATATAATCAAAATTATTTTTATCGGCATAAGTAAAAAGTTTTTTAATGTTGCTATGAAGTTTTACTTCAAATGTTATATTCGCTTCGGATATTAAGTTTATTAGTTTGTATTCATTAATATAATTTATATTTTGCAGTGCTATTAGAATACTCTTTATATTATTTTTTTTTTCAGGCACTGATACTAAGTCAATTAATCTCTCTAATCCTGCAGCCCAACCTATGCCTGGTATATTTCTAGGTGATATTAGACTTATTAATTCATCATATCTCCCCCCTGCAAGTATAGTATTTTGTCTTTTATCTTCAAATGTCTGAAATTCAAAAGCTGTGTGGGAATAATAGTCTAAACCTCTTACAAGGAAATCATCTTCTATAAATTCTATATCATGAGATTTAAGTAACTCTTTAACACCTTTATAAAAGTCCAAACTCTTATTTGATAAAAACTCTTTGAGTTTTGGAGCTGAACTTATAATCAACTGATCTTTTTCATCTTTACTATCTAAAATTCTCAGGGTATTTTTCTCAAGTCTCTCTTGCGAAACATCAGATAGTTGATCTTTTTTTGATTTTAAAAATTCATAAAGAGCTTTTGAATAATTAATTTGATCTTCTTTTGTTCCGATTGAATTAATTAAAAGTCTAAATTTACCTTTAAGCCCTATCGATTCTAGCAAACTATAAGCGATATATATTACTTCAAAGTCAGAGTAGAAACTTTCATCTCCGATTATTTCAATATTTAATTGATTGAATTGTCTGTACCTACCTTTTTGTGGTCTTTCTCTTCTAAACATTGGCCCATAAGTAAATAATTTCATTACTCCAGATTCATAGGTAGATGCTGCGTGCCTTGCTATTCCACTAGTTGCTTCCGGTCTTAAGCAAATCTTTTTATTTCCTTGGTCTAAAAAGGTATACATTTCTTTTGAAACTATGTCCGTCATCTCACCAACACCTCTGACAAAGAGTTCTTCCTGCTCAATAATTGGTGTTATAATTTCATTAAATGAGAATTTTTTACTAATATTTTTAAAATTTTCTAAGATATAATTATATTTTGCAAGATCTAAGCCTGTTAAATCGTGAGTTCCTTTAACTAAATTAATATTATTTTTCATTCTATAATAATCTAACTGTGAAGTTTACTTACTTTTTTTTCAATAATATCTACTAAGTAATCCACCAGGTTTTCATTTTTTATTCGATGATCTTTTTCTCCGTCAACATATATCATATGAGTATTATTGCCGCCACCCGTAATTCCAATATTTGTCATAGTTGCCTCTCCGGGGCCATTTACAACACAGCCTATAATGGAAACAGTAATTGGTTTTCTGATATGAGATAATTTTTTTTCAACTGACTTAACTGTCTTAATGACATCAAATTGCTGCCTTGCACAAGAAGGGCATGAGATAATAGTGACTCCATAATCTCTTAGATTTAATGATTTTAGCAATTCAAAACCCACTTTAACCTCCTCTATAGGGTGATCTGATAAAGATACTCTAATTGTATCGCCGATGCCTTCATATAGTAACATTCCTAGACCAATTGAGGATTTAATAGATCCACTAAAATACGATCCTGCTTCTGTTATGCCTAAATGAAGAGGGTAGTTACAAAAATTTGAAAGCAATTTATACGCAGCAACAGAAGTAAAAATATTTGAGGCCTTAACACTAATTTTAAAATTATCAAAATTAAGATCCTCTAAAATATGAATATTGTATTTTGCACTTTCAAATAAAGCTTCGGGTGTTGGGCTTTTATATTTATCAAGAATATGAGACTCTAAACTTCCTGCATTTACACCAATTCTAATCGGAATTTTATTCTGTTTAGCAGCTTCTACAACTTCAGCAACTTTATCTTTAGAGCCGATATTTCCAGGATTAATTCTTAAACAATGAGCGCCATTTTCAGCAGCCTCTAGTGCTCTTTTATAATGAAAATGAATGTCTGCAATAACAGGGATTTTAATATTTGGTATGATTTTTAATAAAGCTTTAGATGAGTCAATATCTGGAATCGAAACCCTAACAATATCTGCACCGGTATCTTCAATTTCTTTTATCTGCGCTAAAGTTGAATCAACATCGTGCGTCAGGGTATTTGTCATGGTCTGGACCGTTACTGGATGATTGCCACCAATATAAACATTTCCAACTTTAATGGATTTAGTTTTTTTTCGATTAATTTTATGAGAATAATTCATTTTAAATTATATAATTTATTTATATCAAATTTCTTTAAATAAAACTTACTGTTGATCATACTATAATATTTTTTATCACTGAAAATGATATACTCAATTGCACCAATATTACTAAAGTTTAAATAAAATTTATCATTTTTTTTTATTGTGATTCTATCTTTAATTTTTAATTCTCCATATATTTCTTTATCTTTATTAGGAAAATGTAGCTTGTAATAAGCTTGGCTTCCCTCTTTAATTTTAATTTCAAAGAAAAAGTCATTATTTGAAACATCTAGAAATTTCAAACTTTTTATAAAATTATCATCATTAATAAAAGTAACATTACTGGCCTTAACTATATTTTTAATTGACTTAATAGTATCATCTTCTTTGTAATTTTTAACAGAATTTAAGTTATCAAGGTTTCCACTGAATTTTGTAACTATGTAGTAGGAAAGACTCAAAGAAGTAAACGTAAAAAAAATTAAGAAATAAATAATAAATAATATGTTATGATTATTAGTAAAATCTACTTTAGTAATATGAGTTGTTTCATCAACATTTAAGTTTAATATTTTATATATTGATCTTATATAAGATTTTTCATAATAAGAATGGGCTCCTTCCAAAGGTTTTCCATCTTCAATATTTTTGATAAGATTAATTTTTAATCTTAACTTTTTAGCTAACTGTTCTTGAGATAAATTTTGAGACTCTCTTGCTTCTTTTATTAAAAAAGAATTTACCAATTATTTATTTAGATTATAGGCTTTATGAAGTGATTTGACTGCTGTTTCTAGATAATCCTCGTTGATGAGAATGCTAATTTTAATTTCAGAAGTAGTTATAAGTTGAATATTGATATTATTACTGCCTAAAGTATCAAATAGCGTTTGAGCCACACCAGCGTGAGACCGCATCCCAACTCCAACTACAGATATTTTTGCAATATTAACAGAATGTTGAATTTTTTTATAAAAAATATTTTTTTTTTCTTTTTTTAATATTTTAAGTGCTTTTTCAATATCTTGTCTCGGCAAGGTAAAAGATAAATTTGCGTATTTACCATCTTGAGAAACATTTTGTAAAATCATATCCACATTAATATTTCCTTTTGCTAAAGGTCCAAATATTTTTGATGATACGCCAGGTTGATCTAAAACTTTTGAAAGTGTAATTTTAGCCTCATCTCTGGAGTAAGCTATACCACTAACAGTGTTATTCTCTAGTGACTTATCTTCATCTGTAATTATGGTACCAGATTTAGATGGTTTAATTGATGATCTTACACTTAATTTTATTTTTTTTCTCATAGCTAACTCTACTGAACGAGTTTGAAGAACTTTAGCTCCTTGGGATGCTAATTCAAGCATTTCTTCATAAGAAATCTTAGGAATTTTTTTTGCATCAGATACTAGATTTGGGTCAGTAGTATAAACACCTTCTACATCAGTATAAATAATACATTCAGAACCTATGGAAGCAGCAATAGCTACAGCGCTAGTGTCTGACCCACCTCTGCCTAAAGTCGTGATATTATTATCAATATCAATACCTTGAAAACCAGGAACGATTAAAACTCTAAATTTTTTTAATTCATTAAATAATTTCTGATTATTTATACTGATAATTCTAGCTTTACCATGATCAGAAGAAGTATTTATAGGAATTTGCCAGCCCATAAGGGACTTAGAGGGAATTTTGATAGAGTTAAGATAAATAGACATCAATGAACATGATACTGTTTCACCTGAAGATACGGCTATGTCATACTCTCTAGGAAGTGGATTTTTTGAAAAACATTTTGTTAGTTTAACTAGTCTGTCAGTTTCACCATACATTGCAGATAGGACTACGATAATTTTATATTTTTTTGACCAATCATTAATGATTGATCCTGACATTTTAATAGCCTCTACTGTAGCGACAGAAGATCCACCAAATTTTAAAACTTTTATTTTCATAAATTAGGGTAATATACATATAACTTTATGTAAGTAAATATTCCATGTCTATAAATAAAGAAAAATATTATGAACCATTAAGACTAATGATGCCA
>CAYZPP010000056.1:0-6073 GCA_964480315.1 uncultured Alphaproteobacteria bacterium
CTTTTGTATATAAATTTGTATCTTCCAAAATGAATTTAAAAGTTATTAAAAAAAATAAAGAATTACAAGGCTTTGTAGAAATTATAAAGATAATGACCGAAGAAGTTTCAAGTAAATTGAAAGAAACTAACATTTTTATTGACGAATATCTGAATAGCCATCAAGAAATTATTCCAGAAATGGGGAATTATTTTTTTTCAGGAAGAGGAAAACAATTAAGACCTTTATTATGCCTATACTCATCAAAGATGATAAATAAAGATTATAATGAAATTAAATCCGATATATATATGGCGTCAGCATTAGAATTTATACATTCCGCAACTTTACTGCACGACGATGTGATTGATAGTGGTCTTGAGAGAAGAGGGAAAAAGAGTGTTAATGCGATTTGGGGAAATAAACACAGCATCTTGCTTGGAGACTATATGTTTTCTAAATCTTTTAAATTAATGACTAAGTCTAATTCATTAAAGGCAATGATGTCACTAGCTGATGTAAGTGCTAAAATATCAGAAGGAGAATTTTTACAATTAACTAATGAAAATAATATTGATTTATCAATTCAAACCTATCTAAATATAATTAGATCTAAAACTGGAGAACTATTTTCAGCATCATTTAAAATTCCGGCAATACTTACTAATAAATCAGATGAAATGATTGAAGAGCTTCATATTCTAGGAATGAATTTTGGAATTATTTTTCAAATACTAGATGATTTATTAGATTACCATGGATCAAAAGAAACAGGTAAAACAATAGGTCAAGATTTTTATGATGGTAAAATATCACTACCAATAATTTTGTTAATACAAATATCAGATAAAGAAACTTATCAATTCTTAAAGACTATTTTTTCATTAAAACAGAGAACATCAAAACAACTAGATAAAGTAATACTTTTATTAAAGGAAAATAATATCGATAAAGAAATAAAAAAACATTTAGAAATTTATATAAATAGATCCAAGAAAATTTTAAGTAACTTCAATAATAAAGAATCAGAAAATTTAAAAAAGCTTATTACCAGCTCTGTAAATAGATATTATTAATTATACTCAAATTTTTTAGAAGGAAATTTTCCTTTTTGAACTTCAAGAGAATACTTTTTAATAGAAATTTGTATAGATTTTGACAAATTGGCATATCTTTTAACAAATTTTGGATAATACTCAGAAAAGAAACCTAACATATCTTCAGAAACTAAAATTTGGCCATCGCAATATTTTGAAGCACCAATACCTATAGTAGGAATACTACTATTTTCAGTAATTTTTTTAGCAATACTACTTATAATTCCTTCTAAAAGAATACTTACCGCTCCAGCATTTTCTAAGTCGCTAGAATATTTTAAAATATTTTTTAAATCACCTTTATCTCTACCAAATATTTTAAATTTACTACTAGAGCTAAATTTTTGCGGTTGTAGACCTAAATGAGCCATTACAGGAATACCTTTTTTTTTAAGTTTTTTAATGACATTAATTAATTCACTATTTCCTTCGATTTTAACACCGTCACAATTAGTTAACTTAATAATTTTAATTACTCGTTTTACCACCTCTTTTTCATTGAATTTTTTTACGTAAGGGAGATCAAAAAATACTAAAGATTTAGTTGCAGCCTTTTTAACAGCTCGAGCATGTCTAATCATAATCTCATCAGTAATAGATCTAGTATTATCCATGCCATACAGAACCATACCCATGGAATCCCCTACAAGTATTACATCGACCAGACCATCAATTATCTTAGTAAGATTAAAACTATAAGATGTAAGACAAGTAATTTTTTTTTTATTTTTTTTATCAAAAAGTGATGTTATGTTTTTTTTCATGGGCAGTAATATTAGTAGTATCAGAATAATAAAAGATTTTCCAAAAAAAGGAATTAATTTCTATGATATCGGTAGTCTTCTATCAAATCCACAAGAATTTAAAAAAGCTATAAATATGATGACTTTAATGACTAAGAAAATGAAACCTACTGCGATAGCAGGAATTGACTCTAGAGGATTTATATTCGCATCAATAATTGCTTATTCCTTAAAATTAAAATTAATTATCATAAGGAAAAAAGGTAAATTACCAGGTAAAATTTATAGCAACTCTTATAAACTAGAATACGGGACCAATACACTTGAAATTCAAAAAGATTTTTTAAACTCTAAAGATACAGTAATAATAATAGATGATGTATTTGCTACCAGCGGTACCATGAATGCTTCGTGTAAATTGGTAAAAAAAACTAATGCTAAGGTAGCAGGAGCTGTAGTTTTAATTGAATTAAGTTTTTTGAAAGGAAGAGAAAAACTTAAATATAATTTGCAAAGTTTATTAAAAATCAATACTTAGTATATTCTTTTTCTTCGGTGACATTTGATTGGGTCAACACATTTATTTTTTTTTTTATAATCGCTCTATTGTCATTTTTAAAATGCACTTCTCTTGAAATATTAATAAAATTTTCACTAAAATCTTTTTTAGCTTCTAGTTCTCTTTTTAAATTTTCTATGTCCCATAATTCAGTATTAATATTTTTTAATTTCTCGATATTTTCAATAATTTCAGCACTTGGATTAATTATTTTAATTGCTTCCTTATTAAGAATCTCTAATTCTAGATTAATATTGTTTAATTTATTTTGATCTTTGATTTTTTCAGTTTTAATTTTTAAAATTGTAATTTTATCAAATAATTCACCAACTGATATTTCTACAAGTATTTTCATTTTAATCTGCCATAAATATCTGAATATCTTTTTATATCAGATTCTAAAAATTTAGTCCCTGTTTGAACTTCTATTAATATCAAATTTTTTGTTTTACTTTCATTTAAAACTCTATGTTTAGCTCTTTGAGGAATGAAAATATTTTCATTTTTACATATGTAGTGATTTTTATCATTAATGATAACAGTAGCTTTTCCAGAAATAATAACCCAATGTTCAGACCTATACTGGTGTGATTGATAAGACAATATTTGTCCTGGTTTTACTATAAGTTTTTTTAAAAGAAAATTATTTCCTTTAGACAGCACTGTGTAATTACCCCATGGCTTTGTTATAATTTTTTTCATCTAAAATATTTAACCTTTTTATCAGCAGACATAAAGTTAATAATTAATCCCAAAATAACCATATTACTTAGCAAAGAACTACCTCCATAAGACATTAAAGGTAAAGCTACACCAACTACAGGCAATACACCCAAAGTCATAGAAATATTAATAAAAACTTCAATAAGTATTTTGAAACTTAATCCTAAAATTACTAATTTAATGTAAGTATTCCTTATTTTAAATGATTTTACAATTGGGACAATTATGATTATAAAAAATAAACTAAGTAAAAATAAAGACCCAACAAAACCAAATTGTTCTGCAAAAATTGAAAATACAAAATCAGTTTCTTTTTCTGGTATGAAGTTTAGACTCGATTGAGATCCTCCTAAAAATCCATTCCCGCGCATACCTCCAGATCCAATTGCTATTTTTGATTGAATTATATGGTATCCCTTACCTAGGGGGTCGAGATCAGGATTTAAAAAAGTCAAGACTCTATTTTGTTGATATGGTTTTAATAAATTCCAAATGAGGGGACTAGACAATATTAAAAAGATAGACAGTAGTGCTGGATAGATTATTTTTATTCCAATAAAAAAAATCATAGAGCATCCTAAAATTAATATTATTAAAGCGGTTCCTAAATCTGGTTGAGCCGCTATAAGTAAAAATATAAAAAAAATTAAAAGTATAGGAACTAAAGATCTGCTTATTCCTAAATGTCCATTTAAATCCAGATTATGAAAATATTTTGATAAATATAATACTAAAAAAATTTTTGCAAATTCTGATATTTGTAAATTAAAAAAACCAATTCTTATCCATCTCCTTGAACCTCCTCCTATATATCCAAAAAATAGTGTAGCAATTAAACCTAAAATAATTAGAAATAAGAATATTTCACTTAGATCGAATACTAATCTTGGCTTGATCATTGCCACTAAAAAGAAAATTGGAAGAAAAATAGAAAATCTTACTAACTGTTTTTTAGCCCAAGGATCCAATGAGCCATTAGCGGCAGAAAATAAATTAACCTCACCTATCCAAAAGATAGTAATAATAAAAAGGATGTAAATCCAATTTAAGTTTAATAATGATTTAACTTCTTTAAACATTAAGTTTACTAGCAAAATTTAATGCTTCATGTGCTAAGGGAGCAGCAACTGAAGAACCTGAACCTCCGTTCTCAATAATTATACTAGCTATATATTTTGGATTAGGTAATGGACCAAAACCAACAAATACTGAATGATCAATGAATTTATCTAATTTTTTTTTGGTTTTATATAAATCATCTTCTCTGTCACTTTCTTTAATACGAATTACCTGTGATGTACCAGTTTTTCCAGCAATTTTAATATAGTTAGGGTTGCTTCTAGTTAATTTATTTGCAGTACCGCCAAATTCATTAACAACTGAATCTAGTGCATTTAAAATAAAATTTTGATGAATAGGATCAATCTTTCTTCCTTGAAATATAGTTTTATGACTTTTGATAATTTTAGGAATGGGGTAAATTCCACCATGAATAATAGAATTATAATGAACCGCAAGTTGCAGAGGAGAAACCTGATTAAAACCCTGTCCTATACAAGTATTTAGATTGTCACCTTTGCCCCAACTTTGATCTAATTTATTTTTTTTCCATTTTTTATTAGGAACTAGACCTTTACGTTCATTAGACAATCCAATCGAATATTTTTGATTATAGCCCATTTCAGTTGCAAGATCAGAGAGATCGTCAATATTGATTAATTTAGCCAATTCAAAAAAAAAGACATCACATGATTCTTTGATTGCTTTTTTGAGGTTAACCTTTCCATGACCGTGCTTTTTCCAGCAGTGAAATTTTTTACTATAACCATCAATAGTAGTAGAGCCATTACAATAGAAAGAAGTATCTTTATTAATGATATTTTTTTCTAATGCCAATAGTGCTGGAAGGGGTTTAAAAACAGAACCTGGTGGGTAAAATCCAGAAAAGGCTCTATTTAGCATGGGATTATCATTATTATTGAAATAACTATTAATTTTTTTGGAATTTCTGTCTTCAAAGCTTTGGGAGTTAAATGTAGGATTTGAATTCAAAGATAGAATTGAACCATCGGCAACATTCATAATTACAATAGATCCTTTTTTATCATCAGGTATCAATTTCTGACAAAAGTTTTGAAGATCAGAATTTACAGTTAACTGAATAGATGAACCCTTAAGAGGCAGTTCTTCTGAAATTTTACGTACAATTTTCCCGTAAGCATTAACTTCATTTAAAATTTTTCCAGGCAATCCTTTAAGATGATCATCATAATATTTTTCAATATGAAAAGCACCCATAGGAAACGACTTAATAGATTTATCAGATTCTGACATGTATCCAATTAATTGAGAAAAGTTTTTATTTGGATAATGACGTTTTTTATTTTCAATGATTTTAATTGAAGAAAATAAAAATTTATTTTTTTCAAATTTTACTATTTCATCCCAGTTTATGTTTTTTTTTAAAAAGTGATAATCATAAGAATTGGATTTAGGTAATTTTGATAAAAAAAGATTGGTATCAAATTCAAGATCAATAATATTTTTGAATTTAAATAATTCACTTTTACCTATTTCGTCAGCATGACCTTGATAATTTTTATTTAAATAATTGTAAAATACAAAACTGTAAGAAGAAATAGTTCCAGCAACTAAAATTCCATCAGAGTCATGAATATCACCTCTTATTGGCGGTGTAATTTTAGTAGAAATTCTGTTTTGATTTGATTTTTTTCTATATAAATCACCATTAATAATCTGTAAAAAAAATAGTCTTAGTACTATAATTATAGAAAATAATACAGATATTATAATTATAAGAAAAGACCTTCTCTTAATTATCTTAGCACTATCAAAGTCTGAGAACATTGAACCTCAATAGTAGTAAATTAGTTATAAATACTAAAATTAGTAATGTTGGAATGTCAAATATACTAATATTTAGATAAAAATTAATATCAATTAATAGCAAT
>CAYZPP010000057.1:0-6036 GCA_964480315.1 uncultured Alphaproteobacteria bacterium
CAAAGTTCTCTTAGCTTTTTAAGGTATCCTTTTGGAGGGGGTAGAACTCCAGTCGATCCAGCTATTGGTTCAACTATAACAGCTGCAATGGTTGATGCATCATGTAGTTGAACAAGTCTTTCTAAATCATTAGCAAGCTCAGCTCCGTGCTCAGGCAGACCTTTACTAAAAGCATTTAGTTCAGGATTATGAGTGTGTCTCAGATGATCAACACCGCTTAACATGCTCCCAAAATACATTCTATTTTTAACCATACCTCCAACAGATATTCCTCCAAAACCCACACCGTGGTATCCTCTCTCTCTCCCAATTAGTCTTGTTTTAGAAGCTTTACCTCTTGCCCTTTGATAGGCAAGGGCAATTTTTAAAGCGGAGTCAACGGCTTCCGAACCAGAGTTAGAAAAGAAGACGTGATTCATATCTTCAGGAAACATTTCAGCTAATCGGTTTGCAAGTTCAAACTGTTTAGGATGTCCAAATTGAAAAGGGGGAGAGTAATCTAATTCACCAATTTGATTGTAGACAGCATCTTGAATTTTTTTTCTTCCATGACCGGCATTTACACACCATAGCCCCGCAGTAGCATCTAGTATTTCTCTACCATCATCACTAATGAAGTGCATATCCTTTGCGCCCACAATAATCCTAGGATCTTTTTTAAAGGACTTATTTGGTGTGAAAGGCATCCATAAGGATTCAAGATTATTTGGCTTCATATTTGTCTCATTTTTTTACGTATCAATCGTATTTTAGTTGCTTAATTTCAAGAAATCTTATGCTTCAATTGTATTAATTTCAATGCAGAAAATTTGAAGGGTTTTTTATCAATTTGGCTAGATGGATCCTAAAACTTTTTAAAAAAAAGTTATTAACAAATATTACTTATAATATAACTAATAGAAGGTGATTTTTTGAGTTTATCTTCATGCAAACCTTGAAAAATGATTTTTTTAAATATGAGAAAATCATCTCTCATCTATCCACTCTATAATAATTTGATTATCCTTCTTTAAGTATTGAAGGAATTTATCCATTTTGTCTATTTCAACAATCATTATGAAATATTTTCCAAATGTATTTTTCACAATAGCTGTTTTGAAATTAAATTTTTTCAATCGGTAGTTAACTGAAGGAGTTGCATAAAAGCCCCAGGATTTTCTGGCGAGATCGTATTGAGCATTACTATCAGTTAAAAAAGTTATTTGCTCATCATCGGATAAACTTATAGTGCCCATATCTTTAATAACAACATCATTGTTTATCCCACTTTTAAATTCACGAGGTAATGTTTTAAATTTATTTTTCATGCATGTTTAATTTTTTTAAAGTAACATTAATTTAACATAAGTCAGTGTCATTCTAAAAAACCAATATGAAAATTATATTTATAATAAATTAGTTCAATAAATAATCTAATTAAAAATAGCTCTATAAATGGTATAAATCATCGTTAAAAAACTTTCATTATTTTTATAATCTTTATAAGACTTAGCTGGTTTATTGAGGATGGCCTTAAAAGCATCTTCTGTAATGCCAAATTTTTTACTTACATATGCTATATCTTTTTCTATTTGATCTATTTCATAAGGTGAATTTTCTAGAATTTTTAAAGCCTCTTTTCTTGTTATAAAACCAGAACAAATTAAAGATGAATAAGTGGCTCTTCTATAATCCAAATTAAATTTCACCGGCTGAACATAACTTTGCACAAATCTTGTATATACTGATTCATGATGCTTACCCCCATGATCAGTATAGTCTAGTTTTTCATTGAGAATTTTTTTTGCATTCTCTTTATCATAATCATATAAGTTTAGTATATAGACCATTTTTATCCCTCTGAAAAATTTGTAATAAAATTGTCTTTTATAATCAAAGAAAGGAAAATTTTTGATTTTTTCTTTTCCAAATATCTTTTGTATGGACATGAAAAGTCTTTTATCGTTAGGATCATAAAACCATTTCTTAGGCAAAATGCCTTCAGAGGCTAGATTGCACCCGCTGATAATATATTTGATATTGTGTTTCGCAGCCATTCGATAAAGAGTCCCTGAAATAGCAGTATCAGTAGGTATCTCAACCTCCACTATTGATGATTTTAAAAAAGATAATTGAATGTCTTTAAACTCATTCCAATCTAATACATGACTAGAATAATCAATATTTAATTTCGCGCATACATTCTTTATATTTTTAACAGCTTCTTTTGAATTCCAGCCGTTATCCATGTGCAACGCCAAAGGCCTTAGACCTAATTCAGTAACCAAGTAAGCCAGATAGCTACTATCTATCCCACCACTCATTCCAATTAAACAATCGTATTTATTTCCTTTTGATTTTTGTTTTATTTCTTTTACAGTGGATTTCAACTTTTCAATTCTTTCTTTACCCTTTGGTCTGAGCGACTTACTTAGTTCGATGCAATCAGTGCAATTATTGCAATATTGGTTTTGATCAAAATAAATATCTGGGTCAGATGTATCCATGACACATCTAGAGCAAATTTGATAATTTTTCAAAATTTTCTTACTTTCATTTAAATAAATTTATAATTTCTTTTTTTGATGGATAGTTTATCAAAACACCATCATCTTTACCATGAAATACAAACATGCTTCCTGCAGCGACACCATTGACAAAACTTTTTTTATAAACATTTTCAAAGTCATTCATACATCCCGCTCCCCCTAGTGCAACTAAAGGAACAGAAAGCATGGTTGATATTTTATTTAATAAATTTAAATCATAACCTTGCATCATGCCATCATTTAAAATTGATTGTATAATAATTTCACCTACGCCCATAGTTTCTAGCTCAGATATAAAATCAAAATAAGGAAAATTAAGTTTCTTCTTTCCATTTTCGTAGTATATTGAATAATTACCAAAGAAATCTTTTTTAATATCTAGGCATACTGCTATCGTAGATGATCCAAAATAATCAGAAGCCTCTTTAATAAATTGTGGGTTTTCGCAAGCAGCTGAACTTAGAACAACTCTTTCTGCGCCACTATTAATTATTTTTTTTATATCCTCTATTGTCCTAATTCCTCCTCCAACAGAGAAGGGCATGTTAGACTCTTCTCCTACTGTTTCAATTAACTCTAAGGAAATAGTTTTTTTATTTTTGGATGCAGAGATATCTAAGAAAATTAATTCATCGGCTTGGAGGTCATTGAAAATTCTAACAGCATTAATTGGATCTCCAACATAAACTCCTGATTTAAATTTTTTAGTTTTAACTAGCATTCCATCTTCAATAAGCAATACCGGTATTAATCTTGGTCTAAACATTAATCATATATCTATGAAATTCTTTAAAAAAATTTCTCCCGCTTGATGACTTTTTTCAGGATGGAATTGAGTCCCAATTATATTATCTTTTTGAAAAGCTGAACAAAAATCATGGATGTAGTCAGTTTGGCTTAAAACAATATCTTTATTTAATGGCTCAACAAAATAAGTATGGACAAAATAAAACTCTGACAACTCTTCAATTTTATTTAGTAAATTAGAATCTTTTTTAATCTTAATCTGATTCCATCCAATATGAGGAATTTTAAATTTTAACTTATTATTTGTTATGAATTTTTTACTTTTTGCTCTAATCCAGCCAAGACCATTTACATTTCCTTCTTCGCTAAAATCACACATTAGTTGCATTCCTAGGCAAATTCCCAAAATTGGTTTTTTTTTGTTCATGACAAAATTATTAAGCTCTTCTAGCAAATTTAATTGCATAAGATTATCCATCGCATTTTTAAAGTGACCTACGCCAACTAAAACAATTTTATCAGCCCATTCGATATCATTAGGAAGAGAAGAAACTCTAAGGTTAATGTCATTTTTATAGAGTCTTTTATATACGGACTTAATATTGCCCATTCCATAATCTAAAATTAAAATATTCATAATTTATCTTCTTTGAATATCATTTATCCAATTAATTTATAACTCTTGTTATAAATTAAATTTTGGAATGATGCTTTTTACTAAAATTTAATTCTTTTTTTTCTCTTTTTTTTCTTTTCTTTTTTCTTTCATACTTTTAGAAGCTGGTTTTTTTACTTCTTTTTTTTTATCTAGATTTTTTCCCATATTTTATAATCTTTCTATTTAAATTAGTCTAAGACTGTATTCTTCATATAATTGATTTCAATCATTATTATGGAATTAATTACTATATTGAGTGATTTTAAATAATTAAATCTTATCAGCTAAATTGAGAAAATTTTCGTACTCTTTTTCACTAATACCCACAGTTATTTTAGGATCATTGAATTTTTTTTCCTCAACGTCTTTTATATATTCTTTAAAAGCATCAACTCTTTCAATATGTAAACGTTCAAATTCTTGCCTAAAATTCCTATATACTCTAGCGTGTCTCGGCATATGCCCTTTTGTATAGCCTAGTACGTCTTGTGAGAATAAATATTGCCCATCACAGGTTGATCCGCTACCCATTGAAATTGTAAGAAGCTTTACTTTTTTTGTAATTATTTCAGCTACTTGAGGTGGAACCACTTCAACTTCGAGTCCAATTGCTCCCGCATCATCAAGTTCCATAGCATGCCTTACAACACCTATTGCTTCTTCAGCTGTTTTTCCAATTGCTCTATAACCACCAATCCAAGTATTATTACCTGGAACTAATCCTATATGACTGATTACAGGAACATTTTCTGTTCTTAATTCTTTAATTAATTTAGCGCTATTGTTCGTATAAAAAGAATCACATCCAATAGTCATTAACTTATAAGCTGCTTGTATCGCTTCTGTAGGACTTGCAAAAGATCTCTCTGGAGCAGCACTCATTAAATGTGTATTTGGTGCAGCTTCTCTAATTCTTTTAACATCGTCTAGAGTGCCATGAATACCATGCCAAGGCATTCCATATGCAGTAACTATCATGTCCATTCCTGCTTCTTCAGCAGCAGCAGCTTCCTCTACATTATTTACATACACTTCATGTATTTGTTTCTTTCCTTTTAATTTTAATAATTCATAGACTGTTAATTTTTTTTTTGTCATATTTTTATCCTATAAGTTTAATTAATTCGTTAACTGTAGTATCCCTCTTATTCATATCGCAAACTTTTTCACCTCTTGCCATTCCAACAATTCTATCTGCAATTTCATGAATGTGGTAGAGATTATGACTTATAAAAATACTACCTATTCCCATGCTAGACAAACTCTTCACATATTCTAAAACTTTCAAAGTTTCTTTTACTGATAGGTGATTTGTGGGTTCATCTAAAATTAACATTTTTGATTTAAAGTACATGGATCTTGCTATTGATACTCCTTGTCTTTCACCTCCAGATAATTCCTTAACGGGTATATGAGGAGATCTTAAATCAAGACCAACTTCATTAATAGCCTCCATCGATTCTTTATTCATTTTTTTTTCATCAAGAACGCCTAAAGATTTTAATCCAAATTTTTTAGGCTCTCTTCCGATAAAAACATTTCTAGCAATAGACATTTCTTGAAACATTGTGTTGTACTGATGGATTGTTTCTATTCCTAAATTCATTGCTGTTTTAGGATTTTTAATATTTACCTTATTTCCTTCAAAAAATATTTCACCTTTATCTAGACTGTGCACCCCACAAATAATTTTAATTAAAGTTGACTTCCCGGCACCATTATCTCCAATTAAACCGATCACTTCTCCTTTATTAATAGTGAGATCCACATTCTTCAAGGCATGTAAGTTCCCATACCATTTATTTAATTGAGAACATTTTAATAATTCCATATTTGAATTATTCATCATCCTTCAATCTTATTTTATCTGCTGTATTTTTAGTAACAGTGTTGAGAATAACTGCTATGACTATTAATGCACCAACAGCAAATTTAAACCAGTTTCCATCGACACGAGATAATATGAGTATGTTGTCTATAATTGAGAGGAGCAAAGTTCCAATTAAAGCACCAAAGGCAGAACCTATTCCACCCATTAAAGAAGCACCTCCCACCACAGCAGAAGCTATTGCCTGTAACTCTAATCCTTGACCAAGACTCGTA
>CAYZPP010000058.1:0-6010 GCA_964480315.1 uncultured Alphaproteobacteria bacterium
CCATTTTCAGCAATCATATGCATTGCTTTTGACCTTATTTGAATTTCAAAAATTTTATTTTCAAAAAATACATCTGTGTGAATAGATCTATATCCATTAGGCTTTGGACTTGAAATATAATCTTTAAAACGTCCAATTTTTGCAGCAAAGTTCCTATGAATAATGCCTAATATTTTATAGCAATCTCTGGTATTATTTGTAACAATTCTAACAGCCGCCACATCAGAAATAGCAGTTAACTCAACTTGTTTTTTATTAAGTTTTTTCCAAATAGCATATGGGGTTTTTTTTCTATATAAAATTTCTGCATTTAGGTTATTTTTTAAAATTCTTAAAGAAATAGTATTTCTCAATTCATAAAAAGATACTTCTAAGTCTTTAAAAGTATTATTGATCTTATCGTTAATTCTATTATAAATATCAGGGTGAAGGTTTTTAAAAGAGACATCTTCTAAAGTTATTTTCCAATTTTCTAAGCCTAGCCTCTGAGCTAATGGGGCATAGATTAATAAAGTTTCATTACTAACTCTTTTTCTTTTTTCTATATTTTTAATAAAGTGAATTGTTTTAATATTATGTAGTCGGTCAGCTAGCTTGATAATCAAAACCCTTATATCTTTAGCTGTAGAAATTAAAAGTTTACGAAAATTTTCAGCTTCTTTTTCTGATTTAGTAATTTTTTTTTCTTCTAAAAAATCAATTTTTGTAAGGCCATCTACTAAATTAGAAATAGATTCACCAAAAATTAGTTTTATTTCTTTTTTTTCAATATCACTATCTTCAATAACATCATGAAGTAATCCTGTAATTACAGATTCAGTATCAAGTTTTAAATCTATTAATGATTTACATACTTCAAAAGGATGAATTATGTAAGGATCACCGGAAGCACGAAATTGATTTTTATGAGCTTTTTCCGCAACGTGAATTGCTTTAATAAAAAGAGCCTCATTAAAATTTTTATCATTCTTAATTAATGCTTCTTTAAAGTTGGAATAATTGTCTGTGAAGGAGCTAGATGTGAACATCAGCTAATATAATATAGTAAACTAAGATAAATTTGTATCATCAAGAAGATGATCTTCGTTTTCTTCTTCTTTTTCCTGAATCAACTGATGGCTTTTAACAATATCTTCTTGAATCTGCTTAACATCTATTTTTTCTTCAGCTATTTCTCTTAATGCTACGACCGTACTTTTATCATTATCTATAGGCACATAGGCTTCATTACCAGAGTTTAAGACTTTTGCTCTGTGTGAGGCTACTAAGACTAAATCAAATAAGCTATCTACGTTTTTTGTACAATCTTCTACAGTTATTCTTGCCATGAGGAGGTTATATTCAAAAGAGATCTAAAATACAACAAAATAAAAACTATTTAGCTAGAACTCTTTGTTTTTTTCTATTCCAGTCTCGTTCTTTAATTGTTTCTCTTTTATCAAACTTCTTTTTACCAATACCTACACCAAATTTCATCTTAGCTAAGCCTTTTTCATTAAAAAATATTTCCATTGGGACCGCCGTATAACCTTTGGTCTTGAGTAATCCGAGTATTTTTTTAATCTCTCTCTTACTGAGTAGTAATTTTATGTGGGTTTTAGTTTTACTAGATTCAAAATCTTTTTTAGCAGTTATGATTTCCAGATTATTAGCATAAATCTCACCCTTAATCTCACTAATATAACTAGATTGTATAGAGGCTTTACCTGAACGAAGTGGTTTAACTTCATAGCTTTGTAAAACTATTCCCGCAATATAAATTTCTTTTAAATCGTAATCAAATTTTGCTCTACGGTTTTGAATGGACAAAGTAACTATATAAGTTTTAAAACTTTAAGTACTTTCTTAATGTCTTTTTTTGTTTCTGTGCTTAATTCAATTAAAGGCGCTCTAACTTCTTCAGTGCAAAATCCCATTTGTGATAGAGCATATTTGGTTGGGGTTGGATTGGGTTCTTGAAATAATACATTACTCAAAGGTGCGAGTTGCAGATTGATTTTATCAAAATTTTTCAACTTCTTATCATGCCAAGATCTATGCAGTTCTGAAGTTAATTTTGGAGCAACATTACCCGTAACTGAAATACATCCGTGTCCACCTTGCGCTAAAAATCCCGCAATAGTTCCATCTTCACCTGAGAGATAATTAAAACTACTTTTCATAAAAGTCCTCATTATTAAAGGTCTTACTAAATCATTTGATGCGTCTTTTATTCCTACTATATTTGAAACTTTATTAAGCTCTTTGAAACTATTAAAAGAAAGGTCAACAATTGATCTTCCTGGTATATTATAAACTAATTGTTTTAATGGAGTGGCTTTGGCTATTAACTTAAAGTGATTGATTAGGCCTTTTTGATTAGGCTTGTTGTAGTATGGGGTTACGACTAATCCATAATTAGCTCCAGCGTTATAGGCATGTTTAGTAAACTCAATCGCCTCTTTAGTTGAATTTGATCCCGTTCCTGCTATTACAGGAATTCTTTTTTTTACAATCTTGATTGCGTACTCAACTAAATTCATATGTTCTTGATGAGATAAAGTTGGAGACTCACCGGTAGTACCGCAAACGGTTACTCCAGATATTCCATTTTTAATTTGCCAATTTAGCAATCTTGCAAAATCGTCATAGTCAACTTCACCTTTTCTAAAGGGGGTAATGATTGCTGGTATAGATCCTGTTAACATATTTTTTTTGGCGGACAGAGAGGGATTCGAACCCTCGGTACCTCTTACGAAGTACGACGGATTAGCAATCCGTTGGTTTCAGCCACTCACCCATCTGTCCTTTTTTTAATTAGCTATTATATAAATAGTATTATTTATATTTAGAGTAAATAAATAAAAAGCTATTTACTCAATTTTTTCAATAAAAGATCATTTATTACTTTAGGATTACCTTTACCTTTAGTAGCTTTTAAACACTTTCCAACAAAATAGCCAAGAACTCTATCTGAACCGCTCTGGAATTTTTCAATATTATCTTCTTCACCCACTAAGGCTTCCTCTACTATTTTACCCAATTCATTATTATCAGAAACTTGCTCAAGCCCTAATTCTTTTACCAACAATCCTGGCTCTATATTATTTTGAAGAATTTCAATTAAAATATCTTTAGCAACTTTACTTGAAATAGTGCCCCTTTCAATCATTTCTAGTAGTTGAATGATTTTAGAAGATTTATCTACAATATCTATTATTTGTAAATTTTTATCTTTAATAAAAGAAAAAATATCACCTATTAGCCAAGCAGCTGCCAACTTAGGTTTAATTAATTTAGCAGATATTAAATTTTCAAAAAATTCCGCATATGACTTTTCAGAAATAATAATTTTAGCTACATCTTTTTCTAATTTAAATTCACTTAAATAACGCGCTAATTTTTGTTGAGGTAACTCTCCAATTGTAGATTTAACTTTTTCAATTTGATCTTTGGAGACGTGAACTGGTAATAAATCTGGATCAGGAAAATATCGATAATCATGAGTAAATTCTTTGCTTCTCATAGGTCTTGTCTCGCCAGTAGTAGTGTCAAATAAAAGTGTGTTTTGATCTATCTTTCCTCCAGATTCCAAAACTTTCATTTGTCTTTTTGATTCATATTCAATCGCCTGTCTGATAAATTTAAAAGAGTTCATATTTTTTATTTCACATCGAGTTCCTAATTCAGCATTTGGTTTTTTAATAGATAAATTAACATCCACCCTTAAAGATCCTTCCTGCATATTACCGTCACATACATCGATGTACATAAGGGTTTGTCTTAGAGAGGTAAGATAGCTGATGACTTCATCAGCTGAATTAAAATCAGGATAAGATACTATTTCTAACAAAGGAGTTCCCACCCTATTAAGATCAATAAAACTATATTTGGGATCTATGTCATGAATGCTTTTTCCGGCATCTTGCTCAAGATGGGCTCTCTCTAAACGAATTTTTTTTAATTTATTTTCACTTTCAATTTCGATAAAACCTTCAGTTAAAATAGGAAACTCAAATTGACTAATCTGATAACCTTGTGGCAAGTCAGCATAAAAATAATTTTTTCTTTCAAAAACAGAATAAGGATTTATTTGAAAATTTAATGCAAAACCTGTCTTAATAGCTTTTTCAATACATCCTGAATTCATTACAGGGAGCATTCCTGGCATACCAGCGTCAATAAAACTCACATTACTATTAGGATCTGATCCAAATTGATTTGGAGAAGAAGAAAAAAGTTTTGACTTAGTTTTTAACTGTGCATGAACTTCTAAACCAATAACGATTTCCCAGTCATCACTATTCATTAAAACAAAATTCCTTTTCCAAAAGAGAGGCTAGTTGTAACAAAGATTTCTCTTGAAAATAATTGCCAATTAATTGAACCCCTAAAGGGAGTCCATTTTTGCTCAAACCCGATGGAATTGAAATTGCAGGTAAACCAGCAAGACTGGTAGGAACAGTGAATATATCATTCATATACATGGATATTGGATCTAATTTTTCTCCTATTTTAAATGCTTCGTTAGGTGTAGTTGGGGTAAGAATGAAATCAACATCATTATATATTCTCTGGAAGTCATTCTTGATGAGTCTTCTTACTTTTTGGGCTTTTCGATAATAAGCGTCATAATATCCAGCTGATAAAACATAAGTTCCAATTAGAATTCTTCTTATAACCTCTTCTCCAAAACCTTCTGATCTAGAATTAACATAAATCTCTTCTAGGGAATTACCATCACCTCTAAAGCCGTATCTAATACCATCGTACCTAGCTAAATTTGAGGAAGCTTCTGCAGGAGCAATAATATAGTAAGTAGATAAAGCAAAATCTGTAGTTGTAAATTCAACATCAATGACATTAATATTCAGTTTTGCGAGATGCTTTTTTGTATTTTCAATTTGTTCAACAGTATCAGAGTTTATATCTTTTAAATAATCACTTGGAATGCCTATAGTTATAGGGCGATCAAAACTTTTTCCAATACTTTCTAAAAAATTATCTCTTTTATGATTTGAGCAAGTAGAATCATTTAAATCATGAGCGCTAATAGAATTTAATAAATAGGCTGCATCTTCCACTGAATTAGTTATAGGTCCTGCCTGATCGAGACTAGATGCAAATGCTACCACACCCCACCTAGAGCATGATCCAAAAGTTGGCTTAAGTCCGACAACACCACATAAACTAGCTGGTTGACGAATTGATCCTCCAGTATCAGTTCCAATTGAGGCAACGCAAATTCCTTCCGCAACAGCAGATGCAGAACCTCCCGATGATCCTCCAGGTACTAATTGACTATCTAAACTATTTTTATTTTTCCAGGGATTAATAACAGGTCCAAAAAAACTAGTTTCATTTGAAGATCCCATTGCAAATTCGTCACAATTATTTTTACCTAAGAATAGGGATCCATCATTTAGTAAATTTTGCGTTACATAGGATTCGTATTCTGGAATAAATTTTTCTAATATTTTAGAAGAGGCAGTTGTGGGAATTCCCTTTGTACAAAATAAATCTTTAATTCCTAAAGGAATGCCGTCTAAAGAGAAATCTTTTCCTTCATCATATCTTAACTGTGAATTTTTAATATTTTCTTTATTATATTCAGGACCTAAGAGATGGTTAAAACTATTAAGTTTTGAGTTTTTTGCTTTATCATAATAATCATCATATAATTCACGTACACTAATATTTTTACTGGATAATTGGCTTTTAAGTTCTTTAATTGTTGGCAAAATTTACTCAACTACTTTCGGAACTCTAAAAAAATTTTGAGCTTTCTCAGGCGCATTAGATAAGATTTGTTCAGCTGTGTTATTCTTTAAAACCTCATCATTTCTTAAATTTTGACTTTTTTCGGTTATATTATGTAATGGCTCTACACCTTTGGTATCTAATTTTTTCAAATTATCTACCCATTCTATAATTTCACTCAATGATTTCTCATATAAAGCAGCTTTCTCGTTATTAAGTTCAAGCTTTGCTAGATAAGATACTTTTTTAATATTAATATCAGACATAAATA
>CAYZPP010000059.1:0-5978 GCA_964480315.1 uncultured Alphaproteobacteria bacterium
TACTTAGAAGAAGCTAATGTAAATTTTCTAAATGCTCTTAAAGATAACTGTCCAGATTTAATAATAGATTAATCTAATTGTTGAAAACTGGAGTGCCACTTTCTAAGCACTATGAAGCTTATTAATTTAATCAAATTAAATAAAAGTATTCCAGATATTGAAATTAAGAATACAGACGCAAACATTTTAGGAATATCTAATTGATATCCTGATTCAATTATACGATATGCTAGACCGCTGTGGCCTGAAATAGGCCCAATTACAAACTCTCCAACGACTGCACCTATTAATGCTAGACCGCTACTTACTTTCAAACCAGATAAGAAAAAAGGTAATGCGCTTGGAATAACGACATATCTTAAAACTTGATATTTATTTGCCCCATATAATTGAACTAGTTCCAAATGATTTTTCTCAGTACCTTTTAGTCCTGACATTGTATTTGCCAAAAGAGGAAAAAAAGCAACTAGAAAAGCGCAAACAAGAGTTGCCAGTTCAGAACTATTGACCCAAATAGAAATTAAAGGAGCAATTGCTATTATGGGTGTTACTTGAAGTGTAACAGTTATTGGCATAATTGATCTCTCAGCAAATTTAGATAAATAAAAAATTATTGCTAAGCTAAAGCTGATAATAATAGACAAAATAAGAGCTGTAAAAGCAATTCTAAGAGTTGTGGCTAGAGAGCTAAAAAGCAAGTAAGCGTTGTCTAACATAGAATTAAATATCATTGATGGTGGAGGAAGTAAGTACCATTTCATATCAAATAAATGAAAAGAAGCTTCCCACAGAATAAATATAACAATCGCAGATAGAGTCGAATGAGTTCTTTTACTTAACAAGTTGTGATCTTTCTAGAGAGTTAGTTACTATCTTAGCTTGCTCAATAAATTGGGAGGTAAAACGATAATCTTTAGACTTATTCTGATTTGAAAAATCAAACTCTTCAAATATTTTTCCTGGATTTGACTGCATCACATAAATTCTATTAGAGAGAAGTACAGACTCGTAGATACTATGAGTGACATACACAACAGTTAATTTTTTTTCTTTTTTAATTTTTAATATTTCTTGAGCTAAGCCATATCTTCTAGTTTCATCTAAAGCGCTAAATGGCTCGTCCATTAACAAGACTTTTGGTTGAGTCACTAACGCCCTAGCGATAGAAACTCTCATACTCATACCGCCAGATAATTGCCTTGGATAGTAATTCTCAAAACCTTTCAGGCCGACAAGATTAATCACATCATAAATCTTTTCATCTGCTTTATATCCACTCTCGCCTAGTACTTTAAGTGGAAGTTTAATATTTTCGTATACATTTATCCATGGTAATAAATTAGGTTCTTGAAATACAAAACTCAGGTTAGCGGGATTTTCAGGAGAGTTTTGAAAATTTGAAGTTGGCCAATTAATCTTACCTGAAGAAGGCTTTAACAGCCCACACATAATTTTTAAGATGCTAGTTTTACCACATCCTGAGGGGCCTAATATTGAAAGAAAATCACCTTGATAAATTTCTAAATTAATATCTTTAATAGATTCAGTTTTTGTAGATTTAAACTTTTTTGATATTGATGATAATTGAGCTATCAAACTTAACTCATTATCATCAATATTTTTTTTTCTATCTCTATCTGTTAGTAATCTTAAGGCCATATATAAATGATTTTAGTTAGAAAATTCGAGAGTGTAAGCTTTTTTATAGTCCAAATCTTGCTCATAAACTCCTAATTCTTTGGACTTTTCATAAAAAGATTTCCATCTATTTTCGCTCATAGAACCAATTTCAGTGCCCTCTATCTCAATAAGATTAAATTCCTTCATCATTTTATGAGCATATTTTAATTTATCGGAAGGCATATCAGGATTAATTTTTTGGATTAAATCATATGCAGCTGATGGATCTTCATTGAGAAAGCTAGACCATCCTTTTTTGGAAGCTTTAATAAAACCACTGACAATTTGAGGATCATTCTTTATTGTGGAAAGCGAGGTTTCTATTGTATTAGCGTAGGCGGTAAAGCCATGATCAGCCACTAAATGAATTATAGGCTCAAAACCAGTTATTTTTTTTATAACAAAGGGCTCACTCGAAAGATAGCCCTGTTGAATAGATCGGACATCATCAATAAAAGGTTGGGAGTTAAAATTATAATTTTTAAGATTATCATCCTTAAGATTATATTTAGATTTTATAAAAGGCCAAAAAGACATCCTACCAAAATTGGATAAGAAAATTGTTTTATCTTTAAAGTCAGAAGGATGATCAATATTTTGGTTTGGATGAGACATCATTATCTGAGGTGTTTTTTGAAAAAAGGCAGCAACAACTTTAAAAGGTAAATCTTGTTTTACATAATTTAGTGCACCCGCACTCCCACCTATATTGAATTTTACTTGACCAGCCATTAACATTGCTTTTGTATTAACTCCAGGGCCACCAGGAACTATTTCAACTTCAAGACCCTCATCAGAATAATATCCCTTTGCAATTGCTTGGAAAAAACCACCATGTTCTGCTTGAGGAAACCAATCTAAAGATAGTTTAATTTTTTCTAAAGCTAATGAATTATGGGTGATAGATATTAGTATTATACTTATAATTATTTTTATCATGTTCAGTCACCTTTCTTTTTATAAAACAATTTTAATAATAGTTAAATAGATATTAATCTTAATTAATTCTAATTAAATAAACTTAAACCGTCTTATTGTCTCAGATCAAATATTCTTAAATATAAATTTAAAATTTATCTAAATTCATTACTTTTGACCAGGCTTTCACAAAATCATCTAGAAATTTTTTTTCTGAATCTGACTGAGCATACACTTCAGCTAAGGCCCTTAGTTGAGAGTTAGAGCCGAAAACGATATCAGTTCTTGATGCTCTTCTTACTTTTTCACCAGTTTTTCGACTTATCGCTTGATAAGAATTACTACCTGTAGGCTCCCATTTGACATCCATATCAAGAAGCTTTACAAAAAAGTCATTAGTTAATTTTTTTGTATCATTTGTAAAAAGACCTCTATCATCAGAGCTTATTCCAATTGATCTTAACCCTCCATAAAGTACTGTCATCTCGGATGCCGAAAGCCCAAGTAGTTGAGCTTTATCAATCATAAATTCTTCAGGACTTACCATAAAGTTTTTCTTAAGATAGTTTCTAAATCCATCTGCCTGAGGCTCGAGTACAGAGAAAGAATCGATATCAGTTTGATCTTGAGTGGCATCTCCTCTACCTGGAATAAAAGGAATGTTCATACCTGTAACATTCTCAATCGCAACATTTCCTGCTAATACTATAATATCAGCAATCGACACTCCTGTTTCAGAGGAAATGGTCTCATAAACTTCTATAACTTTGGCAAGTTGATTTGGTTTATTTGCTTCCCAATTTTTTTGAGGTTCAAGTCTTATACGAGATCCGTTTGCTCCACCTCTATTATCTGATTTTCTAAATGTTGACGCACTAGCCCAAGCAGTTTCAACCATTTCTTTGATAGATAGTTTACTTTCAGTAATCTTTTTTTTAACTTCATCTACATTGTAATTTGATTTTCCTGGGTTCACTGGGTCTTGCCAAATTAGCTCTTCAGTTGGAGCTTCAGGTCCAATATATCGAGAAATAGGGCCCATATCACGATGGAGTAGTTTAAACCAAGCTCTTGCAAATGCATCTTGAAATTCATCAGGATTTTTATGAAAATGCTCTGAAATTTTTCTATACTCAGGATCTTCTTTCATGGCCATATCTGCAGTAGTCATCATTGTTGGCACTTTAATTGTTGGATCATCGACTTCAGGAGCCAAATGCTCTTCTTTAGCATTCACAGCATGCCAAATATGAGCTCCAGCGGGACTTTTTGTAAGTTCCCAATCGTAATTTAAAAGTAAATCAAAATATCCATTATCCCATTGAATTGGGTTGGCGGTCCAGGCTCCCTCAATACCGCTAGAGATAGTATCTCTCCCGGAGCCAGATCCAAAATCACTAGTCCAACCAAATCCCATTTCTTCTATAGAAGCTGCTTCAGGTTCAGGGCCTTTGTGACTTTCACTTGCCGCACCATGAGATTTACCAAAAGTATGTCCGCCTGCAGTAAGAGCTACAGTTTCATAATCATTCATAGCCATACGGCCAAAAGTTTCTCGAATATCTCTAGCACTAGCAAGTGGGTCGGGATTTCCATCAGGTCCTTGAGGATTAACATAAATCAAACCCATTTGAACCGCCGCTAAAGGGTATTCAAGTTCACGATCACCGGTATAACGCTCATTAGCTAACCATTCTTTTTCTTTACCCCAGTATATATCTTCTTCAGGAGCCCAAATATCTTCACGACCTCCACTAAAACCAAATGTCTTACCGCCCATAGATTCAATAGCAATATTTCCAGTAAGTATTAACAAATCAGCCCAACTAATCTTATTTCCATACTTTTGTTTTATAGGCCACAGTAGTCGTCTTGCCTTATCTAAATTTACATTATCAGGCCAGCTATTTGTTGGTGCAAATCGTTGAGAGCCTGTTCCTCCACCACCTCGACCATCCCCAGTTCTATAAGTTCCAGCTGCATGCCAAGTCATTCTTATAAAAAAAGGACCATAATGTCCATAATCTGCAGGCCACCAATCTTGTGAATCTGTCATAAGATTGCTAAGGTCTTTTTTTAATCCGTCGTAATCAAGTTTTTTGAATTCTTCTCTATAATTAAAATCCTCAGGCATTGGATTTGATTTTCTATCATGTTGATGGAGTATGTTTAAGTTGAGCTGATTAGGCCACCAATTAAGATTTGAATTACCTTTTTCCTTACCATTGGTTACTGAACCATGCATTACAGGACATTTACTAATATCGCTCATTAAAAGTCTCCTTTTTTTTATTTTTCATAATTTGAATTTGAATTCATTTTAATTCTTAAATCTTTATAATCTATAAAAAAAACTAATAAAATTTTTCTTTTTGTCTCACCTAAGTAAATTAGTATAATTCTATATTTAATGCATTAATTAGTAGTGCTAATGATCATTTATTCTTACAAATAGTTAAATGGTATGGGGGAGGGTTGTCTTCGTCCTTGGATATAAAAGCTGTGGCTGCTGAATGGCCAAGATTTGTTATTTAATTTAAAGACTCGATAGCTTTTTTAGTCACATCAAACATTTCATCAATTTGATCATTCTTAACAATTAAAGGAGGAGAAAAAGCTATAGTATCTCCATTTGCCCTGATCATTACGCCGAGTTCCCAAGCTTTTTTCATAGCTTCAAAACCTCTAGATCCAACTGCTCCTTGTCGGGCCTCAATTTCTACTGCAGCAATTAAACCCATATTGCGAATATCAATCACATTTTTAGTACCTTTTAATGAGTGAGCAGCTTCTTGCATATGTTTGGCACTCTCTACTGCGCTTTCAAACAACCCTTCTTCTTTATAAATATCTAAAGATGCCAGCGCTGCAGCACAAGCCACTGGATGTCCTGAGTATGTATAGCCATGAAATAATTCAATAGGTGCATCGGCATGTTCCAACATAGAATTGTAGATGTGATCTTGAACAACCGTAGCTCCCATCGGAATAGTTGCGTTGGTTAGAGCTTTAGCGCAACAGATAATATCAGGCGTGACATCAAAAAATTCTGCAGCTGTTGGAGTTCCCATTCTGCCAAATGCTGAAATGACTTCATCAAAAATTAACAAAATATCATGCTTGGTGCAAATTTCTCTTAGCTTTTTAAGGTATCCTTTTGGAGGGGGTAGAACCCCAGTTGATCCAGCTATTGGTTCAACAATGACTGCTGCAATAGTTGAAGCATCATGAAGTTGAACAAGTCTCTCTAAATCATTTGCAAGCTCAGCTCCATGTTCAGGAAGGCCTTTACTAAAAGCATTTAATTCTGGGTTATGAGTATGCCTTAGATGATCAACACCGCTTAACATGCTCCCAAAATACATTCTATTTTTAACCAT
>CAYZPP010000060.1:0-5840 GCA_964480315.1 uncultured Alphaproteobacteria bacterium
ATTTCATGAAGCTGTTTCTGGTGCTCGTTTCCATGCTGCTTACTTTAGGCCGGGGGGAGTTCATCAAGATTTACCTGATGGATTATGTGAAAAAATGCAATTATATTTTGAAAACTTCCCTAAATTTATTGATACTCTTGAGGAGCTACTAACTGAAAATAGAATTTTTAAACAGCGTTCAGTTGATATAGGCATCTTGCCGAAAGAAGACGCTATTAATCTAGGTTGTAGTGGTCCTGTTCTCAGAGCGAGTGGTGTTGCTTGGGATCTTAGAAAATCACAGCCTTATGATGTTTATTCTGAAATGAATTTCCAAATTCCTATAGGAAAAACTGGAGATACTTATGATCGTTACTTAGTCAGAATGGAAGAAATGAGAGAGTCTATAAAAATAATTTTACAGTGCATACAGAAAATTCCTAAGGGCCCAGTTATGATTGAAGATAATAAGATTACCCCGCCTAGAAGATCTGAAATGAAAGAGTCAATGGAAGCGATTATTCATCATTTTAAACTTTTTACTGAAGGTTACAGAGTGCCAACTGGAATTACTTATGTTCCTGTTGAGGCACCAAAAGGAGAATTTGGTGCAATTTTAATCTCCGATGGATCCTCAAAGCCATATAGGTGTAAATTGAGAGCTCCTGGATTTGCTCACTTGCAAGCATTACATTTTTTATCCAAGGGTCACCAGCTTGCTGATATACCTTCAATTCTAGGTAGTTTAGATATTGTTTTTGGAGAGGTTGATAGATGAGTTCTGGACATCCTGGTTTAATAAATGATTTTATGGAAAAAGGTTCTTCTTTTAATTGGAACGAAAAAAGCCTTACAGAAATCAAAATTATTAAATCTAAATATCCTGTTGAAAGAATTCAAAGTGCTGTAATGCCCTTATTATTTCTTGCTCAAAAACAAAATGATAATTGGTTAAGTGTTGAGTGTATTGATACGGTTTCTCAAACCTTAGATATGCCTAAAATAAGAGTTGCAGAAGTTGCCACCTTTTACTCTATGTTTAATTTGAAACCGGTTGGTAAAAATTTTATTCAAATTTGTAGAACTTCACCATGTTGGCTTAGGGGTTCTAATAAAATAACTAAAACTATCTGCAGTGAAACAAATTGTGATATTAACCATACTAGTGAAGATGGACTATTTACTGTTGTTGAAGTTGAATGTCTTGGAGCATGTTCGAATGGCCCAATGATACAAATCAATGATGAATTTTATGAAGATTTAGATGAGAAAGTTACTAAAGAAATAATTAATAATATTAAAAATAATAAACCTAATAAAGTTGGTTCACAAACAGGAAGGGTTTCTTCGGAAAATGCTAAATAAAAAAGATAAAATTTTTACGAACCTACATGGCTTTGAAGATCCTTTTTTAAAAGGAGCTCTAAATAGAGGCATATGGTCTAATACTAAAGAAATTCTAAAAAAAAATCCAGTTGAGATTATTGATCTAGTTAAGAATAGTCAACTTAGAGGTCGAGGAGGAGCTGGATTTTCTACAGGATTGAAATGGTCCTTTATGCCCAAAGATACAGGAAAACAACATTACTTAGTTGTAAATGCAGATGAATCGGAGCCTGGAACTTGCAAGGATAGAGAAATGATTAGAAATGACCCTCATATGCTCATTGAGGGCTGTCTAATAGCATCTTATGCGATACAGGCATCAAAATGTTACATTTATATTAGAGGTGAATATTTCTTTGAATACCAGCAACTTGAAAAAGCTATTAAGGAGGCCTATGAAAAAAATCTTATTGGAAAAAATGCATGTGGGAGTAATTTTGATTTTGACTTGTACGTTCATCGTGGCGCTGGAGCTTACATTTGTGGTGAAGAGACAGCCTTATTAGAAAGTTTAGAAGGAAAAAAAGGTCAACCTAGACTTAAGCCTCCTTTTCCTGCTGGTGCTGGACTTTATGGAATGCCTACTACTATTAATAATGTTGAATCAATTGCGGTGGTTCCGACCATTTTAAGAAGAGGTTCTGACTGGTTTAAAGCTTTTGGATCTGAAAATAATACCGGAACTAAAGTTTATTGCATTTCCGGAAATGTTAACAAACCCTGTACTATAGAAGAAGAAATGGGAATTCCGTTAAAAGAACTTATTGAAAAGCATGCGGGCGGTGTTCAAGGGGGTTGGGATAATCTTTTAGCAATTATACCTGGAGGCTCTAGTACACCACTATTACCTAAAAATATTTGCGAAACAGTTAGAATGAATTTTGATGATTTGAAAGCTAATGGTTCGGCTTTAGGAACAGCTGGAATTATAGTCGTGAGTAAAGATTTTGATATTGTTGAAGTTATTGAAAGATTTTCTCATTTTTATAAGCATGAAAGTTGCGGTCAGTGCACTCCCTGTAGAGAGGGTACTGGTTGGATGCACAGAATGATGCAAAAACTTATTAAGGGGGATATATCTCCTGAGCAGTTGGAATTATTGGAAAATGTCACAAAGCAAATCGAAGGTCATACTATTTGTGCTCTTGGTGATGCTGCCGCATGGCCAATTCAAGGATTGATAAAAAATTTTAAAACAGAATTACTTTCTAGATATGAGGAAAAAAGATAATTCTTATGAGTGATGAAAACTTAATAACTATTAAAGTTAATCAAATAGAAGTGACGGTCAATAAAAACTTAAATGTCATGCAGGCGTGTGAAGTTGCAGGTGAGGAAATCCCAAGATTTTGCTATCATGATAAATTATCTATAGCTGGTAATTGCAGAATGTGTCTTGTTGAGTTAGAAAAAGCTCCAAAACTTATGTCTTCCTGCACTATGCCGTTAATGGAGGGCATGTCGATCATCACGAATTCTGAAAAAGTTAAATTAGGTAGAAAAGGAGTGATGGAATTTCTTTTAATAAATCATCCTTTAGACTGTCCTATTTGTGATCAGGGTGGTGAATGTGATCTTCAAGACCAGGCTATGTATTATGGGTTTGATAAATCAAGATTCAGTGAAAATAAAAGAGCCGTAGAAAATAAAAATATGGGACCATTAGTTAATACTATTATGACGAGATGTATTCACTGTACAAGATGTGTTCGTTTTGCATCTGAGGTTGCGGGTGTGCCAGAAATTGGGATGCTTGGTAGAGGTGAAAATGCTGAAATTACTACCTATTTAGAAAAATCAATAACTTCTGAGTTGTCAGGTAACGTTATAGATCTGTGTCCTGTTGGAGCACTTACAAGCAAACCCTATAAATTTAAAGCTAGACCCTGGGAATTAAAAAGAACCGATAGTATCGATATATTTGATGGTGTAGGATCAAATATAAGAATTGATAGTAGAGCTGAAGAGATACTGAGAATTACTCCTAGAGTTAATGAAGATGTTAATGAGGAGTGGATTACCGATAAGGTCCGATTTAACTATGATGCTTATTATAATCAGAGGATTGACAAACCCTATATTAAAAAAGGCTCTAAACTTATAGAATCTAATTGGGGTGAAGTTCTCAATGTCTTTAAATCTAAGCTCGAAAAATCATCTCCTTTTGCTCTTATTGGGCCTCATACTGATTTAGAAACTGGTTATGCTGTTAATAAATTTATGTCTAATTTTGGAGTGGATAGAGTTGAAGTAAGAACTGACAATCAAACTATATTAAATAAAAATCCTTTTAGTTATATTTTTAATACAGGTATTTCAAAAGTAGAGGACTCGGATTTAATAATTTTAATTGGAGCTAACCCTAAACTTGAGGCCCCTATAATTAATTATAAGATATTAAAATCTTATAATAAAGGTAATGATATTTATAATATTGGTGACGATATAAACTTAAACTATCCTACTAATTATTTAGGAAATGATATTAATTCACTTCAAGATCAAAAATTAATTGAAAAAATCAAAAAATCAAAAAATCCGATTATTATTGTGGGCTCCGCTTACTCATCTTATGCCTCTCCAGAAGATATAAAATCTCTATTTACCTTTGCTGAAAACCATAATTTAATTACTGAACAAAAAAATAATTTAAATTTTCTAACACCGTATGCCTCTAGGGTAGGCCAACTCCTTATAGGCAATACTCAGAATAATGAATTTAAACCAATGGACTTTCTTGAATCAAAATTTAAAGATGGTTCATATGATTTATTGATTTCTTTTAATTCTGAAGAAATCTCAAATCCAATCTTTAAGGATGCATTTAAGGTATATTTTGGTCATCATGGTGACATTGGAGCAATGTCTGCTGATTTAGTTCTTCCCACACCTTTGTACACTGAAAAAAATTCTACTTTTATTAATACTGAAGGCAGACCACAAGAAGCATTTAAATGCCATAATACAATAGGTGAAGCTAAAGAAGAATGGGCTATTCTCAAAAAATTATCTGAATTACTAAATTATAAAAATGATCTTAATTCATTTAATGACCTTAGGTCAGATCTATTGAAAAATTTTAAATTTAATCTTGAATTAAATACTATAATTAAATTTGATCTAAATATAGATATCGATCATAAAATTAAATTCACCTCTTCAGATTTTAATTACCCAATTAATAATTTTTATTTTTCGGATGTTGTATCAAAAAATTCAGAAATTATGGCTAAATGCGTTGAAGAAAATATTGTTTCAATACAAAATAAAGCAGTCAATCAATAATGGAGTTAACTTTAATTGATATTATCCTAGGAATACTAAAAATTTTCTCATTTGTAATGCCTGTTTTGATTTCAGTTGCTCTTTTAGTCTACTTAGAAAGAAAAGTTTTAGGCGCTGTTCAGCTTAGAAGAGGTCCTAATGTTGTAGGCCCCTTTGGTATTTTACAAAGTTTTGCAGATGTTATTAAATTAATATCAAAAGAAAATCTTCTTCCTTCTAACTCTAATAAATTTTTATTTATATTTGCGCCAATGTTAACTCTTTTACTTAGTTTAATTGCTTGGGCTGTTATTCCAATAAGTTCACAGTATGTGATAGCAGACATTAATATAGGAATTTTATATTTATTTGCCGTTTCGTCCTTTGGTGTATATGGAGTTATTATTGCCGGTTGGGCTAGTAATTCAAAATATCCTTTTCTGGGTGCGCTCAGATCTGCTGCCCAAATGATTTCTTATGAAGTTTCTATTGGTTTTGTTATTATTACAGTTTTACTGTGCGTAGGCTCTTTAAATCTTACAGATATAGTTGAAAGTCAAAAAAATGTTTGGTTTGTTCTTCCGTTATTTCCAATGTTTATTGTTTTTATAATTTCGTGCTTAGCAGAAACAAATAGACTTCCTTTTGATCTCCCTGAAGATGAGGCCACTTTAGTTGCTGGATTTTTTACTGAATATTCTTCTATTTCTTTTGGGTTATTTTTTCTTGCAGAGTATGCAAACATGATTCTAATGAGTTCTTTAACTGTCATATTATTTTTAGGTGGATGGTACCCTCCGATAGATATATTTCCTTTTAATGTTATTCCAGGTTTAGTCTGGTTCTCACTAAAGGTTTTTTTAATATTATTTGTTTTCTTATGGGTGAGGGCAACATTTCCAAGATATAGGTATGATCAATTAATGAGATTGGGTTGGAAAATATTCTTACCCTTAACATTAATTTGGGTCGTCTTAACTTCTGCTTTTTTATATTATTTTGAGATGTTACCTTAATAAATGAAATTTATAATCAGACATATTAAATCATTTGTTCTTTATGAACTTATGTTGGGACTAGCTCTTACTCTCAGATATTTTTTTAAACCTAAAGTAACTTTAAATTATCCAAATGAAAAAGGTCCTTTAAGCCCAAGATTTAGAGGTGAACATGCACTTAGAAGATACCCAAATGGCGAAGAAAGATGTATT
>CAYZPP010000061.1:0-5693 GCA_964480315.1 uncultured Alphaproteobacteria bacterium
CTCTTTTAAAAAAAATAAAGTAAATTAACTAAATTTTAGCTACAAATTTTAAAACGATACCGTTATTACAATATCTTAAGCCAGTTGGTTGAGGTCCGTCTTTAAAAACATGACCGTGATGTCCTCCACACTCTGCGCAGTGGTACTCTTTTCTTGGCATAACAATTTTAAAGTCAGTTTTAAATTCTAAAGAACCTGGAATATAATTATAAAAAGATGGCCACCCCGTTCCGCTATCAAATTTCATTTCAGATGTGAAAAGTTTTGAATCGCAACCAACGCACAAATAATCACCTTCACGTTTTTCATTATTTAAAACACTAGAATTTGGTCTCTCAGTTCCATCTTTACGAAGCACATCATATTCCTCTGGTCTTAATTTTTCTTTCCAATCTTTATCAGTCATAGAAAAAACCTTTCTGCTATAAAAAATAGCACTAATTATTACTAAAATTTTTGTAAATTTTCTTCTATTTATAGTTAAATTAGATAAATCCATATTTGATAGTAGCAAGTATAAATATATATGAAAATCTTAAATTTTTTTATTATTGCATTTTTATTCATAAATATTAATTGTTTTGCTGCAGGAAACTATGAAACAAATAACGCAAAAGATACCGATGTAGTTTATTCGGAAGCGCTCAAATTAATTAATAAAAAAGATTATAATCTAGCAATACCAAAACTTAAAAAACTTTTAAATAAAGAATCTACTTATTTTTCAAAAGCTGATATTTATAATTATCTTGGGTATTCCCACAGAAAAATCAAAAAATATAAAAAAGCGGAAAAATACTATACTAAAGCTTTAAAAATTAAGAAAGACCATATTGGTGCCCTAGAGTACATAGGTGAATTATATATTGAGACCGACAAGATAGAAAAAGCAAAAGAATATCTAGAAAAATTAAAATTAGCCGCAGGTGAAGATAGTATTGAATACGTTCAACTTTACTCTCTTATCCATAGAATTTCTCCTTAATCTCTCTTTTTTTATAGAAAGATCAATAACCAATTATTAATATTATATGAATGATGCTTAAGATTAGATTCTATAAAATTATTTTGCTTATACCTTTAGTGATTTCAATATTTATATTTTCTCAAATTAAAACTCAAAATATTTACTTAAATCAAAATCTAGCTAGTCAGGATAGTCTCTATAAATATCCTATAGATTTCATCAAAGTAAGCTATCTGCCAAAAATGGAAATGATTAAAAGTAGCCAAAAATACTTATTAAAACTTAATACCTGCTTGCAAAATTCTAATTCTGATAATTGTGTTATTATAGAAAGTGAAATGGTTTTCAGTAGTTTAGGTAATTGCCAAAAAAAAGGAAAAAAAGTACTTGCAGATTCCTACGATCTTAGGTCAAGTGGAGTTAATATTAATTATAATTGTAAAAAAATAGACAGAGATGTGTACGCTAATTTAAAGATGCTAACTAATAAGATATAATAAGATTAGTTAGGTTATTTCTTTTTAGCTCTTCTTTTAGCTCTTCTTTTAGTTGATCCGATCTTTCTACGACCACGATGTTTTTTTGGATATCCCATAGGCGTGGACTATAGTGATTTTATGCAAGAAAATAAACATGTTTTTTATTTAATAGTCATATAATTTAAATTAAATGAAAAGATTTTTTTTAATATTGGTGGCGGGTTCAATTCTAGCAGTAGGTAATGGTTTTAGAATGTCTCTAGGGATTTATGTTCCAGACCTATTAACTTCAACAATTTTTGGAGCTTCTGCCATTGGTCTTACATATGGAATTTTTAACTTAATGTGGGGCTCAATGTCTCCTATAGCGGGAGCATTTGCGGAGCAAAAAGGATATGTAAAAACTTTTTTTGTAGGTTTCTTAGGAGTTTCCTTGAGTTTTTATATTACATCTTTAGCAATTACCCCTATTCATTTTTTATTAGGACTTGGTCTAATAGGAGGGTTATCAGCTGGAGTAATATCAGTTCCTGTTGTTATAGGAGGCGTCTCTAAGTACTTTGATGATGATAAATCAAGAAGCACGGTTACAGGAATACTCATGTCTATTGCGGCTACAGGTATGTTTATATTTACACCAATCAATCAATATTTGGTTACTGCCTTTGGTTGGAGTTTATCTTTTCAAATAGTAGCTATGTTTTATTTACTGTTTATTCCGATGGCTTTTATATTTCTTTTAAAAAAACCAGAACCTAAAATCAAAAAAAAATTAACTGAAAGAAAAATTTTAGATGTTGTTGCTTTTGCATTTAAAGACAAAAGCTATAAATATCTAATACTTGGTTTTTTTGTATGCGGATTACATGTGGCTTTAATATCAAATTATCTACCGGTATTTACACAAATTAAAGGTTTAGATACAGCTATAGCAGCCACAGGATTAACGCTAGTGGGATTATTCAATATGATAGGCACTTTAATTTCAGGGAGAGTTTCAGGTTTTGTCAAAAAAAAATATATCCTATCTTTCATTTATTTTACAAGAGCAATTGTAATAACGCTACTTTTAATATTGCCAACTAATAACTTTACAATAATAGCTTTCAGTTGTGTCATTGGTCTTCTTTGGCTTTCTACAGTTCCACCAACTTCGGGAATTGTTTCAAATCTTTTTGGAACAAGATATTTATCCACTTTATTTGGCATAGTAATGGTTTCTCATCAATGTGGAGCTTTTGTAGGTTCTTTTGTTGGTGGGTTAGTAATAGATTTATATGGATCTTTAGATTTGGCTTGGATGTTGGCTATTATTATTTCTTTATTTTCTGCATTTATTCACTTCCCTATTATTGAAAAAAAACAATCAGAAGAGGTTTTTGCTTAAAAAATTATTGAATAAAAACATTATAGCTGTTGTTGGGGGAATTATTATGAAAAAAGATAAAATTCTTATTGCCCAAAGGTCTAATAAGGGAGACCACCCCCTAAAATGGGAATTTCCTGGAGGGAAAGTTTTTGCTAATGAGAATGTGAATCAAGCTTTAAGCAGAGAATTGAAAGAAGAGTTATCCATCGATATCAAACAAACATATTTTTTAACTGACTATATTTATGAATATAGTGATTTAAAAAAAATTCATTTATACTTTTTTAAAATTGATGATTATTTAGGAAAAATTTCTAATAATGTGCATCGTAAAATTACCTGGATAAATCTATCTGAATTAAAAAGATTTGATTTTTTAGACGGAGATGTAAATATTATCGAACAAATAATAAACACAGATATTCTTGGATTCTCAGGGAAACAAATAACTTTATAATCAAAGTATTGTTTTTCATTGAAAATAAAATTAAAATAAAAATTGTGAACTTTTTTCAAGCCCATATTCACCCTCATCAAAAAGATAGATTTGCCTTTCTTGGCTATTGGATTGTCTCATTAATATTTTGGTCTTTTATGATGAATATTAGTTTAATTATTGTAATTGTTTTTTCAATTATTGGTCATTATTTATTATCTAAACCTTTGGCCGCCTTATTTTTTATAGTAAAAAATATTCTTAAGAAAAATTATTTTAATAATTTAGATATATTCGAGGCTTATTATGCTGGCTTTGAGTTAGGTAGAATTGTGAGAATAATAACTAAATCTATTTATTTTATAATTATATTTCTAATTGCTAGAATTTCAATGTATGGCTATTTATCATTTATTAGTTAAATTTCTTATAAGAAACAAATATTCTTCCAATAATAGTCGCCACACAAAGTGAAGAAAATATTACTGTAAAAATAATAAAAAATTGAGGTGCTAATAAGCTTAGAATCATAAAAATTATTGTCTCAAACCCCTCAACCAATCCCGATGCGTAATAAAAGCCTTTATTGATTTCCTCAGAATTCTCATTTTTTAATTTAGGATTATAGTTTTTTAGTATAGCTGCATAAGCTAGAAATGTAGTGCCTGTCCCAATATACAAAAAAAGTAATAAGCAAGCAGACGTAAGGAAGGAACTATTCGTTAATCCAAAAGATAGAACAAAACCAGCATAAATCAAAAAATCAGAAACAATATCAATATATCCGCCGAAAGGACTTGGAGCTGTTAATCTCGCCATCGATCCATCTAATCCATCTAATAATCTATTTAATACTAGAGCTATGATTGCATAAAAATAAAAATCTAAAATGATGAAAGCACACATTGCTATTCCTACACAGAATCCAATTAAGCTAACTTGATTAGGCGTTATAAATTTAATTAGTATTTTAGATATAAAATTTAAAACTGGCTGTGTGTAAGGTTGTATTGTTTTATCTATCATTATTATTTATATTTAATTTAACTTTTAGCTAATTTAACTATATTCATTATATAATAATGTCACAAGACATCTCATTCCTATTAGCCTTTTTAGCTGGTTTTCTTAGTTTTTTATCTCCGTGCGTACTGCCAATTGTCCCTGGATTTATTTCTTATATAGCGGGCACATCCTTTAATGATTTAAAAAGTGGTAATAAATTTAATAATATCAATCTCATAAAGAAGATAAGTCTTTTTATTTTAGGATTTTCTTTAATATTTATTTTATTGGGTTCATCAGTTGATTATATTTCAAATTTTTTATTTATGTACAAAAAAAATCTGTCTATTCTATCTGGAACACTGATAATTTTATTTGGATTATTTTCAATTGGAGTTTTAAATTTAAATTTTTTAGATAGAGAATTAAAGTTTGATTTAGTATTTCAGAAATTTAATTTTTTTAGTCCTTTTTTAATAGGAATAGCATTTGCTTTTGGATGGAGTCCTTGTATAGGGCCAATATTAGGCTCAGTTTTATCAATAGCCTATCAAGATAACATTAGTGGAGCGTTGTTATTGACATTTTATTCACTAGGATTGGGTTTACCTTTTTTAATTGTTGGATTTTTTATTGGTAAAATATCAACTTATTTAATGAAACTGAATAAACTCATTTTATTCTTTAAGATATTTACTGGTATTTTGCTAATTATTACAGGTATTCTGATACTAAATGGCTCAATTCAATCATTTGGCTTCAGATTAAATAATATTATTCCAAGTTTTGAGTTATTGTTGTTATAGTTTTACACATATGAAAATTGAAATTTATACGAAATCTACATGTCCCTACTGTCATAAAGCTAAAGATCTTTTATTAAAAAAAAATTTAAAATTTCAAGAATATGATTTAATTCAAAATCCTGAGTTAAGAGACCTGATGATAAATAGGACGGGAGGATTAACAACTGTTCCTCAAATATTTATTAATGATGAATATTTTTCCGATTGTGACAAACTTTACATTTTAGAAAACACAGGAAAATTGGACCAGATTATTGAAAATAATAAATGAAAAATAAGAAATTATTTTTATTTCTATTCTTATTTATAGTATTTCTGGCATTTTTATTTTTTTTTAATTTCAAAGATCAACTCAGTATTAGCACACTTTTAAATTATTATGTTTTAATTAGTGAATATGTAGAAATGAATTTTATTCAATCTATTCTAATATTCATTGTGTCATACTCTTTTTTAGTTCTTTTGAACTTCCCGATAATTAGTCTGCTCTCCTTGAGTGGAGGCTTGTTCTTTGGGGCAATTATTGGAGGTATAATAGTCACAATCAGTGCAACATTAGGCTCTATGTTTTTTTTCATTGGGGCAAAGTATTTTTTTTACGATTTTTTTAAAAAAAGAGTACTTAGACATT
>CAYZPP010000062.1:0-5668 GCA_964480315.1 uncultured Alphaproteobacteria bacterium
AAAGGCTAGAGAAATTTTTGATAGTAGAGGAAATCCTACTGTTGAATGTGAAATGCTCGTTGAAGGACATCCCGATCCTTTTTTTGGACTAGTTCCTTCGGGAGCTTCAACAGGGAAATTTGAAGCCTTAGAACTAAGAGATAATGACAAAAAAAGAATGAGTGGAAAAGGTGTTCTGAACGCTGTTGATAATGTAAATATTGCAATCAAACCTCATTTGATTAATAAAGCTTTCAATGATTATTTAGAATTTGATTCCTTTATATTGTCTTTAGATGGCACTGAAAATAAATCTAAGTTTGGTGCAAATGCAATTTTATCACTAAGTCTTGCTTATTATAAAGCCTGGTCTTATATAAATTTTAATAAAACATTTTTATCTCAAGGTAATGACAATCTAAGTATTCCAGTTCCAATGCTAAATATTATTAATGGTGGTCAGCATGCAGATAATGATGTCGATTTTCAAGAATTTATGATTCTGCCAATAAATTTTGTAAACTTAAGAGAAGCTCTGTCTGCCACGCATGACGTAATTGGTAAAATAAAAAAAAATTTAAAATCAAAAGGACATAATACTAATGTTGGTGATGAGGGTGGCTTTGCTCCAAATTTAAAATCGCACATTGAAGTTCTTGATATAATCTGTGATTCAATAGAAACATCCGGTTATCAAATTAATAATCATTTTAAGATATCTCTTGATTCGGCTTCAAGTGAATTTTTTGAATCTGGAAAATATAATTTTGAAGGAGAAAATCTCTCAACTGATGACATGATTAAAGTATATGAAAATATTTGTAAAAATTATCCTATTTTTTCAATAGAAGATGCTCTTGATGAGGAGGACTATCAAGGCTGGACAAATATCACTAGTTCATTGGGTGATAATATAAAGCTTGTAGGTGATGATTTATTTGTAACAAATATCCAAAAACTTCAAGAAGGCATTAATCTCAAGCAGGCTAATAGTATTTTAATAAAATTAAATCAGATAGGAACAGTTTCTGAAACCCTCGAGGCTATTGATTTAGCTAAAAATAATGATTTTGTTTCAATCATGTCACATAGATCTGGAGAAACTGAAGACAGTTTTATAGCTGATTTAGCAGTAGCTTCTCAATGTCCATTAATTAAGACTGGTTCACTATCTAGGTCAGATAGAGTTGCTAAATATAATCAACTGCTTAGAATTGAAGAATCTGATATGGTCGCTAATTACAGTGGTAATTCTAATAAAATATTCTCTTAATGATTCTTATCACTTTAAGTAAAAGAAATGCATTTAAATGATTAATTACCTTAATTTTATGTTTAAATTCTAATTAAAATGAAATTTATTTTAAATTTATTAAATCTAAATTTTTTTTTTAATAGTATAATTTTACTAATTCTTTTGTATTTATCTTATCATCTCTTTTACGGTAGGTACAATATTGGGAATTATCTAGTTAATGATTTTCAAGAATCTTTATATCAAGACCAAATTAATGTTCTTATTAAGAAAAAATCATCTTTAGATAAGGACTTATATGCATTATATTCAGGAAGAGAAGATTTTTTAGATGAAATTATGAAAAAAAAATATCCACATAAAACAAGTCCAGGCGAGGTATTAATTAAAATAAATTAATGACCAAATTTAATAATAAGCAGTTAATGGATTTTTATGAGAAAATGTTTCTTATTAGAAAATTTGAAGAAAAAGCAGGACAGCTTTATGGTTCTGGTGCCATAGGAGGTTTTTGCCATCTTTATATCGGACAAGAAGCTGTAGTCATAGGAATATTATCGTCAGTCAATTCAGAAGATACAGTAGTGACATCTTATAGAGATCATGGACATATTATTGCAAGAGGCGTTGATCCAAAGCTTGTAATGGCTGAACTTACAGGCAGGTCGGGTGGTATCTCAAAAGGTAAGGGTGGTTCCATGCATATGTTCTCAAAAGCTAATAGATTTTATGGAGGTCATGGTATTGTTGGCGCTCAAGTTCCCATCGGTTGTGGCTTAGGTTTTGCTCACAAGTATAGAAATGAAAAAAAAATATCACGAGTGTATTTGGGTGACGGTGCGATGAATAATGGCCAGGTTTTTGAATCCTTCAATTTAGCTTCAATATGGGACTTACCAGTTTTGTTCATTATTGAAAATAATAAATACGGGATGGGGACTGCTGCAGATAGAGTTGCTGCAGGGGGAAATTTAGTTGATAGAGCAAAAGTTTTTGGAATCGAAGGAAAGAAAGTTGACGGTATGGATTTTTTTGAAGTCAGTAAGGCTGCTATAGAAGCAAGAGATTTTATAAACAAACATAAAAAACCTTATGTCTTAGAGATGGATACTTATAGATTTAGGGGTCATTCAATGTCTGATCCGGCCTTATATAGATCTAAAGAAGAGGTTTTAGAAAAAAAAGAAATAGACCCAATCTTAACTATGAAAGAAAAATTAATTAAAGATCATAAAATAAAAGAAGAAGAACTAAAAATAATTGAACAAAATGTAAAAAAAACAATCAAAGAAGCTGAGCAATTTGCTATGACAAGCCCTTTACCTGAACTTGAAGAATTATACACCGAGGTCTATTTATGAAGATAACACTCCCCGCACTTTCACCTACTATGGAAACTGGAAATTTGGTAAAATGGCTAGTTAAAGAAAATGATGATGTAAAATCTGGTGATGTGATTGCTGAAATTGAAACTGATAAGGCTACTATGGAGCTTGAAGCTCCTGATGATGGGATAATCTCAAAAATTATTATTTTAGAGAATACACAAGATGTAAAAGTCAATACAGTAATCGCTATTCTGAAAATAGAAGGAGAAGCAGAAGAAGTTGAGATAGAAGTAGGAAAATCTAATCCTGATTCATCAGCAAATCTAGATGAAGTTATTGCAGTGGTAAATCCAAAAAATGAAATCAAAATTAACTTTGCAGATGCTAGCTCTGACGATTTAAGTAAAAAATGGACTGAAAAAGAAATCACTATGCGTGAAGCATTAAACAGTGCAATAGAAGAAGAAATGAATTTAGATAAGGATGTTTTTTTGCTTGGTGAGGAAGTTGCAGAGTATGAAGGCGCATATAAGATCACCCAAGGACTATTACAAAAATTTGGCAAAGATAGAGTTTTGGACACGCCTATTTCTGAACATGGATTTGCCGGATTAGCTATTGGGGCTGCAATGTCTGGCCTAAAACCGATATGTGAATTTATGACTTTTAATTTTTCTATGCAGGCAATAGATCAAGTAATTAATTCTGCAGCAAAATCTCTCTATATGTCTGGAGGTGAAATTAATGTTCCTATAGTATTTAGAGGTCCTAATGGTGCGGCTGCTAGAGTTGGTGCGCAACATAGTCAATGTTTTATTTCCTGGTATTCTCATATACCTGGTTTAATTGTTGTTGCCCCTTCTAATGCAAGAGATGCTAAGGGGCTATTAAAATCTTCTATTAGAAATCCTAATCCCGTCATTTTTTTAGAACATGAAATTCTTTATAATCAAAAAACTTTAGTTCCTGAAGAAAATGATTTTACAATACCCCTAGGAAAAGCAAATATTATTAATGAAGGAAAAGATGTGACATTAATCGGTTTTAGTATGAGTGTTAAGCGTATCCTAGATGCAATGCCTGAGATTCAAAAACTTGGATTAAATCCAGAAATAATTGATTTAAGAACAATTAAACCGCTTGATGAAGAAACTATTTTTAAATCAATTAGGAAAACTAATAGAGTAGTTATAGTTGAAGATGGTTGGGGCAATACTAGTTTTGGTTCTCATTTATCTCATTTAATTCAATCTAATTGTTTTGATCATTTAGATTCAGAAATCATAAAAGTAAGCGGAAAAGACGTTCCAATGCCTTATGCTGAAAATCTAGAAAAACTGGCTCTTCCCTCCACCAACGATATTGTGGATGCTATTAAAAAAGTTACTTATAGGTAATTAATGTTTACTAAAATTACAATGCCTTCTCTTTCTCCAACTATGGAAGAGGGAAAAATTGTTAGTTGGATTAAAAAAGTTGGAGACGAAGTTTTATCAGGTGAAGTTTTATTTGAAGTGGAAACAGATAAAGCAACTATGGAATATGAAGCCCCAGAAGATGGCTATTTAGCTAAAATTTTTTTTGAAAAAGGTCAAACAGTTAAAGTAAATACATTAGTAGCCTTAATTTCTGAATCTAAAACTATTGATGAAAATACTATAAATGCATTTATTAACGATTCCAAAAATATTACACAAACTAAAGAGCCTGAAATCAAAATTGAAGTGGAGACAGACAAGGTAGCCGATAAAGAGGCACTCACCAGTTCAAATATGACAAATCTAACAAAAAATATAAAAATTACGTCATTAGCAAAAAGAATTGCTGTCCAAAATAAAATAGATATTACTTCCGTAACTCATACTGGAAGAAAAATTAAAGTAAATGATCTCTTTCAAGTGGACACTCCTAAAGGCATTGATTCCAAAATATTTATAAGCCCAGCTGCAAAAATTATTTCTATAAAAAAAAATATAAATATTGAAAACGTATCTGGAACTGGACCTAACAATAGAATAATTTTAAGAGACCTTGGGGATCCGGCTTTAAGGAGTGACGATAAATTAAGAAAAGCTATAGCCAAAGCCACAGTATATTCAAAACAAAATATTCCTCATTTTTATTTAAATGCTAAAGTTCAAATGGATAGTTTGTTGGAGTTTAGAAAAATAAATAAGCAAAATGGCAGTAAATACTCTCTGAATACTCTATTGATGTTTGCGATATCAGAATCTTTTAAAGCTTTTCCTGAGGCAAACTGTACTTATTCTCAAAATGATGAGTTTAAAATTAATAATAGTATTGAAGTAGGTCTAGCTGTTGATTCTGATGTTGGTTTAAAGATGCCAGTTTTAAAAAATATTGAAACTATGGACTTGAACGGCCTGTCTCAATCTTTGAATACTTTAATAGACTTAACTAGGTCTAATAAATTAAGTCCTCAAGATTTAACAGGAGGTGTTATTAGTATTTCTAATTTAGGGTCTTTTAATATCAGGAGTTTTGATGCGATCATCTTTCCGGGTCAAAGTTATATCCTTTCTGTAGGTCAAATATTTGAAGATGTTTTGGTTTCAAAAGGAGAAATTTCAACTGGTAATTTTATGAATCTAACGTTAGCCTGTGATCACAGAGCTGTTGACGGCGTTCTCGCTGCCAAATTCTTCTCTCATGTGACTAGTACTATGGAAAAAATTAATTAATGGATAAATTCGATATAGCAATTGTTGGAGGCGGGCCAGGTGGTTATGTTGCTGCTATTAAAGCTTCTCAACTGGGTTATTCTGTTTGTTTGTTTGAAGAAGATAAATTAGGTGGAGTATGTTTGAATTGGGGTTGTATTCCTACAAAATCATTACTTCATTCTGCTGAATTTATAGAAAAATCAAAAAATTATGGCTTAGAAGATGAGGCTTTAAAAAAAATGACTTTAGAAGTAATTGTGCAAAAATCAAGGCAAGCATCGGAGAATTTATCTAAAGGCGTCAACTCACTTATGAAAAAAAATAATATTGAAATTTTTAAAATCCGAGCACTACCTAAAAAGTCTGATGAAAATTTTTTATTTAATGTGGGGGATGGTAGAAATGTAACTAGTAAGTACTGC
>CAYZPP010000063.1:0-5666 GCA_964480315.1 uncultured Alphaproteobacteria bacterium
TCACTCGCCATAGGATGCGGCGTTGAAAACAGCTAAAAAAAGATATTCTAACATTGATAAATAAATCTTAACTAATTCAAAAACAGTTCTTTACAATAAAATAAAAGAGATTTTAACAGTGAAAATAAGATAAATACCCATCAAATTAATATTAAAAACTACTCCTAATCGAGTGGTTTTTTTATGTCCTATTTTAAAACCAACAGATAACCGAATTTTGAAATATGGAAGGAAGTATTTCATTTGTTGAAGCAATGCTAATAATTGACCGAGTGGATAAGCAAGGGAATGCATATCCCTTTGATATTGCATTTAGAACGCTACAACGAAATTCAAAGACAGGGGGCCGCCTTGTAAAATATAAACAAGTTGTAAAATCACGGCCTAAAGATTTTACAGAAACAAACGCTTCTTTATTGGCTTCTGTTCAATCGGGAACAACTACAAGAAAAAACCCGAATCACAAGAAAAATAGGACGCGCCTTTTAGAGTTACAAAATGGCGATAAGAAAAAAATTCACATTCGATTGATTGATAGTATTAACAATAAAAAAATGCAGTACTAAATGAGCACAATATTTCTTGGCGATGTTGCCATTACAGGAGGTAATACCAAAGCATTAGTTTCATTTTCTTCTGCTAAAAAAGCAGATGCAAATGTCACTCGTGTTATTATCCACACAGAAGATGTTGAAGGTGAAATTGCTGCTTGGGGACCTAATAATGATTACCCACAGCAAATGGCTAAAAAAATCAAACCTACAGGGACCTTAAGGAGAGGTTTAAGAGTGAATATAAATGCGCACTATGGTTCTGGTTTTATTTTGGCTGAAGAAACGCATGATAATGGAAAACGGACCATAGAACAAAAATGCTTACACGAATACCCAGAAATAAATGCATTTTTTAAACGGAACAGAATGCAGCGTTTCTTCAAAGAAATTATTTCTGACGAAGAATACTGGCATTTTGCTTGTCCGGAATACGTTTTATCTAACGATTACAAAAAAATCAATAAAGTAAAACGACAATTTTCAGCCGATAGCAGATTCGAAATTATGAATGAGTCCACGCGGACTATTAATAATTTATATGTTTCTTCTAAATGGGCGGAAGGTGTCGATGTTGCTTCTAAATATGTAGATAAAATTCCTTTAATAAATTCTTATTTATCAGCGGAAGAAGTGAAAGAATACTGCAAGCAAAAAAAAATCCACAATTTTGTTCGGCCAGTCTGTTTCCCAATGATTACAAGTGGTTATTATCCAGACCCAGAATGGCATTCAATTGATTACAGTGGGTGGTTGGATATTATAAATTCTATTCCTAAATACAAGAAAGCTTTTTTAGAAGACAAAGTAAATATAAACTTTCATATTGAAGTTTTTGAAGAATATTTTGAACGTAAATACAAAGAAGATTGGATGAAGTTTACCCCCACAGAAAGGGAAGATATAAGAGCGCAATTTGTAGAAGAATTAGACACCTCGCTTCGTGGTGTTGAAAATGGTGGTAAAAGTGTAATGTCCCTTATTTACAAAGACGATAACGGCACCCCACAACCCGGATTAAAAATAACAAAAATTGACAAAGGCAAAGAAGATGGTGCCTATTTAGATGATACAGCAGCAGGAATTCAAGCAGCATTGACAGCGGCAGGGGTTTCTCCTTCATTAATTGGTGCAGGCATACCAGGGACAAAAGATGGCGGTGGCTCTGGAAGCGACAAAAGGCTAGACTGGTTTATTTTATCGGCATTAAAAAAACCAGACAGAGAAACAACCATTGAAATATTTGAATTCATACAAGAATACAATGGTTGGGATGAAAAACTAATTGGAGGTTTTGAAGAAACCACCTTTACCACACTAGACAAAAACCCAACTGGAACCGAAAAAGCAGCACAATTATGATTATAAAAGACACCGATACACTTCGCAAATTTTTATCAGTTAACGTATCCTGTGAACATGAAAACATAGCACCTTATTTAAAAAAAGCAGAACGTAATTTTTTAAAACCTCTAATTGGCGCAGCACAGTTGGCAGTCTTCGCAGCAGCAGTAACAGATCCTATCATAAAGGAGGCTCAAGAACTCGCACAGGAAGCTGTGGCCAATTGTGGTTATTATCTATATCTACCTATCTGCTCAGTACAAATATCCGATAGTGGACTTCATGTAGTCGATCACGATCATGCTAAATCAGCATCCGATAAACAATTTAAAGAACTACAACGCTCCTTTAAAAAATCTGGTCTCGAGGCTTTAGATGAACTACTTGAACTTATGGAGCAATCGGCTGATAAGTTTCAAGCCTGGTTCATATCAGATTACTATACAGTGTATAAGGAGTTGATGGTAAACAAAACATCTACTTTCAATACATACTATCATATTTTTAATAGCCGGCAAACCTTTGTAGCACTACGCCCAACAATTAAGGTCGTTGAAGATCAGTTTATAAGTTCTGTTATCGGAGCAAAATTATTAGCAGATTTAAAAAACAATCAAACAAACACGGAACGCAAAGAAGTTAAAAAGTTACTTCAGCAGTCTGTTGTGGCATTTACCATAATGAAAACGGTAGAAAATGGGATGTTTATTTTAGATGCTAAAGGCATGCACATGCGTTTTGACGTATTGCCGTATGAAAAAACAGTAACCAATATTAATCTAAAAATTAATGACTTTCTGGTCCATACAAAAAGGAGCAAGCAAATTGAAGGTGAAGAATATTTAAAACTGGCGTTAAAAATAATTGAGAAGAACCTTTCTCTTTTTAAAGAATACACAATAAAAGAAGCTCAGAAACATATAAAACTAACGACAACTAAGTCAATTGTAGCCATGTAAATTACTGTCCTATTTTAAAAACAGGATTAACTAGATATTTGAATCATGATAAAAATTTATAGTGTCGTAAAGGAAGGTGTAAATATGATAAAGTCTTATTTTAAATGTGATTCTGAATCAATTACATGTGACCGTGAAGATATAACTTGTGATATAGACTAAAATGGGATTTAAAAATGAAATTAAGACTGGCTTAACAGAAGGAGACGGCAATGGTGCTGGTCTCAGAACCAATATGCGTATTCTTATAGCAAACGATGTGCATTTGAAGAACGAGGTGGATAGTATTTCGAAGATTACTAGTCTTGTAGCCCGGGACACGCAAGAGCTCTTTGAAGCCGATAAAAAGATAGGGGAAAGAATAACCAAAGAAGTAGGCTTGCCAGGAGTAGTAAGTGTTAACACAGTAACAACCTTAACTCCATTGGATGGTGCTCGAGGCTTTTCAGCAACAAGTATGGGAGCCATAAAAATACGATTACCAAATTCATGGAATAATTCAATGTTAAAACTGTTTATTGAAGTATATGATTATACAACTAATGAATCATTTAGTTTAATTGTTTCAGGTTACTTATATACCGGTGGTACGACTTGGTATAACACTTCCGTTCAAATATTGGGATCTAAAACCGATAGGAATTTTACAGTTAGGTTTGGACATGATGGCACAAAATGTTGTATCTATATAGGAGAGTTAAACTCCGCCTGGAGATATGTAAAAGTTGCAATCACAAGAGCAATGTTATCACATCTTAATTACTCTCCGGATCTTTGGTTAAAAGGTTGGCAAATATCTATTGAAACTAAATCTCTTCAAAATATTACAAGAACTCATGCTAATAATTTACCTGTATCAAAATATTACAAGAACTCATACTAATAATTTACCTGTATCAAAATGAAATTTATAGAATTACATAATAATTACACAAACCCTGTTAATGGACAAACTATAGAAAACACATTTATCACAGATGGTTTTTTAAAAGATGATCCAGATAATAAAAAACTAGAGATCTCTTTTAGGCTACAAGCCAAAATAAAAATTAAAGAAATTGATTTTTCTGGAGAAACTCCTAAAGAAATTGAAATTGAAAAAATCAAAACAATAGCCGAAACAGTTCTTGTTTTTGACTCTTTTGAACGGCCAACAATGGCTACTATTAATAATAATCAAATTGATTTATTTAAGTATTTAGCTGAAGGTAACGAGCTTGATGGCAGCGAAGAAATTGTAGTTGGTTATCCTACATATACATCTGCTCAGCAATACTTTTTAAAAGATAATCTAGGAGATAAACTAGTTGTTAATCCTAATTTACCAGCATTATATCAGAAACTGGTTACACTATTCTTACTACAAGGAGCAGATAAAAACGGAAAACCAATCGGGTTTAATGGCGAAAATATAGGCGCACAATACAAGACTTCGCAAATAGAAGTGACTGAAAAAATGATTGCTAAAGAAAACATGAAAGAATGAAAAATTTGTTACTGTCCATTGTATTAGTAATAGTGGCGGTTGTCCTTTTTGTGTTGCTCTTAATTCCTGCTATTCTTTGGGGTATGGTCGCATCTTTTTGGAAGCGGAAATTTAAGAATGGTACTAACGAAGTTGCAAAATGGTTCTACGCCTGGGCGGTATCAATTGACCAATTAGCCAACGTAGTGTGTAAGGATCTTTTTAATTCAACATTGATAAAGAAATCAGGTTGTGAGTTTGGAAATCCAGATGAAACAATATCAAGTGTTATTGGGAAAAATAAACTCAAAAATAACTTAACAAAAACAGGGACAGGACTTGATTGGATTCTGAACAAACTAGACCCTAATCACTCTATTAACAGTATTGAAGAAGACTAACAATTAACTTTTAAGAATGAAGGATTTTATAATTGATAACAAAGAGTGGTTTTACGCAGTAGTAGCTTCAATAATTGCTTATTTTGGGGGCCGTAAAACGCGCAAAAGCAATGAAAAAAGTGCTGAACTTCAAAACCTGGGAACCATTAGGGACCTAGAAAAAGAACTAGTTGAAGATGCTATAAACCAAATTGAAGAATTACGAGAAATAATCGAAGTGAATAAAGCAATCATTGAACAAAAGGATGCCATCATTAAAGAGCAAGAGAAAATTATAGCGCAACAAAATAAATTTTTAGACCTCTATAAAAAAAAATACGGAGAAATAGAATTATGAGAATAGCAATCGTAATAGGACATCATGAAAGTAAGAAGGGAGCTTTATCTGAATTTTTTGGGTTACGAGAATATGATTTTTATAGTAAAGTAGTTCCTCTTTTAAATAATGTGACTGTATTTAAGCATAGTTCTTATATCTCTGGGTATATGACCAGAATAAAAAATACTGCTAAAAAAATCAATACATCAAATTTTGATTTGGTAATAGAACTTCATTTTAATTCTTTTTTTGATAGTTCGGCAAATGGATGTGAAACCCTATGTTACTTTAAAAGCATAATAGGCAAAAAATACGCCTCTTTATTTTCTAAAACAGTACATAATGAAACAGGAATTAAAATAAGGAATGGAGGTGTCAAATTTTTAGCAAATAAAAAGGATCGTGGTTTTGCAAGCGTTTACTATACAACTGCTCCAACTATTTTAATTGAACCTTTTTTTGGAAGTAACACCAACGATTGTAAAAAAATAGAGAGTCCAGAAAATATGGCTTGTATTATTAATGAATTTATAAAAAGAATATCATGAAAAGAATATCATGAAAAAAATAACGCTTCTTTTTATATGTATCGTTTTAACTGGATGCCTGGGGACAAAGAGAATTGTC
>CAYZPP010000064.1:0-5619 GCA_964480315.1 uncultured Alphaproteobacteria bacterium
CACGCCTCATCCCCGATGGTATTTTTAAATGTACCAACACCACATTGAGTTGCTGGATTACCAAAATGTCCAGCTTTCGCTTTACACTGATTAACATGACTACTTCCTGATGATGTGGTATCAGTGTTATCTGGGCAATATTCGCATGAGCCTTGACCAGTATTTTGCTGGTATGTTCCTGGTGCGCATGCGGTTGGTGCAGGTTTCCAAGCTCCATCCGCGTCTTGCTGAATTATAGTTACGGTGCTTGGGCAATAGAATCCTGCAGGACACGGCCGGCATTCAGTTTCATCAAAATATTCACCAGCAGCGCATTGATTTAATTTACACATTTGATTAGTTTCATCATATGTATATAATTGACCCTGGCATCCGTCAATAGCAGCAGCCCTACAATACATATATTCAGGGTCACCAGTTGAAATAGATTGTTTTAATTCCCATTTGTTAATACCTAGACCTGTTTCTGCGGTGGTGCCATCAAAGTAAGAATCGGTGCCACATTTAACACATTCATGTTTTTCAGTGTTGTAGTAAAATCCTTGTGTACAAACCTGGCAACTGGATAGGTTTTCGGCTTGATACTCATTAGCAGGACATGCTGTACACCCAGTTGCATTAATTTTAATTCTACCATTATCACCGTAAGGATCTGTAACTGTATTTTTAGGACATTTTATAACATTTTTGTCTCCATCCCACATATATCCTGAATTAATGTTATAATCCTTTATACCACCTTTGGGATCGAGATCCTCATTATATACCTTTGTATAACCAAATCTATCACCCGCAACTGATGATGGCAATTGTTTACATACTTTTTCACCCTCCAGGTCCTGATAAGTATCTCCTTCACATTTAATACATACTCGGTCTCGGTCTTGATTATCCATACCTTGCCTAGTCCCAGCTGGACAGGGTTTACATTCATCACCCTCCCCCCTGTTACTGGATCCATCAGGACATGGAACGCATAATGGTAATATTCCATATATATATCTCATAGTGACTATAGGGTCTGGCCTATCATTTTTATATACATTTACATCTTTATAAAATTGTAATTTATAATCTGCATTTTTTTTCTCTGTAGTATATTCTTTAACCCAAAATTTAAACCAAGCCAAATCATCAGTTTGAATTTTTAAGTTATTATTATCAATAGTAGTATTCAGTCTATCTGCTACTTCATCGTTTTGATTAAGATGAAAATTTGCATCAATTCGAACAGAATCATCCGTTCCCACCTCATTTAGAATCTTCGCATCAAACTCGTATAAATAATAATCATCATAGTTGTTAATATAGTTGTAAATTTCTTCATTTTTTTCTTCATCTTCATAAGAGCGATCCAAGAACACAGGTAAAAATCCTTTATTACATGAAATGACCTTTTCGCCACCAGATCCTCCACTAATTCCCATAAAATTAGGAATATTAGTTAAAAATCTATTTTTAAAAGCATCACATTGTGATAATTCTATATCACCATTTTCAGTATCTACATCAGCACAAGTATCTACATCGTTACTAGACCCAGATAAATAATAATCCCCATCTCCATTATAATCAAATTCAGAATCTGGATTTGTACATAATCCGTCGTCAGTAGAAAGAGTACCCGGAAGACATGTAATAATTCCTCTCGGATTTTCATAATATTGGGGTAGTAAAGACACATTCAAAGCCAATTGACCTGTAGTAGGGTCATTCGTCTCTATCACTTGGTATTTAGCATCTGGTGTACAATCGTATATACTATTGCGTTGGGAAACAGTGTTTATAGTAGTATGTTCTGGACATTCTTTGAAAGAGACATCACTTTTTCTGTCGATTCCCTCCATCGTCCCATAATATCCACGACCCTCATCATATATATCAATAAGCTTACACTCAGTTACGACACTACCGCCTAGAGTGTCTTTATATGTTCCAATAGGACATGGTGTTTGCACGGCAGTACCAGGAATACCACTTTGTGCAATACCACCCGTACAATAATGCCCTTTGGGACATTCCATACAAGTACCATTAGTACCATCTAAATCGAAATAATAACCAGGTAGACAATCAATGGTGCCATCTGCGAGATCATCCCCATATCCTGTGTTATATCCGTAAATCGGCAGTGTATTAACTGTACCAGCCGACGTCTTCGTATAACCAAATTTAACAGTACAATCTAAAATATTTGTAGCTCCAGTAACAGAGTCTCTGTCTTGTGTGCCACTACCAGTGGGACAACCAACACAATTTATTGGAGTATAATCACCACTACCACTAACAATGTGGTTTGTAATGTCTGTACTAGAAGCATAATATGTATCTTCAGCACATAATGATGATGCACCGAATTTATTCAATGCCCATCCCGCATTAAGATTAACACCAATATTATAAGTTTCGTCTTTAATAAAAGAATACGAATCGTCTAGAATAGTTGTGGGTACAGATATACATGAAGTTTGATTATAATCTGGTTGAAATGTTTCACGACCCGTCCCCTCCTCTGTTGGACATAAATGACAATTATCACCTGAAGTCCCCGGAATACAACCACATTTTGGTAATAATAAAAATACATCATAATTTACTCCATTATACGGAAAGTAGCATAAATCAAGTATATCTGTTGTATCATCAGTATTATTAATAAAACTAATAATTTTAAGATAACTGCTTGTAGGGGGTGTACTATTTACAATAACATTATCAATTATATGAGAATCTATCACATTAGAATGTATATTAGCTGTGTTAGTGACTGGTAAGTCGGTATAAGTTATAGGAAGTTTAATAAAGTATAAGTTATCAGTAGTGGTATCAAAAAACTTATAATTAGGATAAGTATTTTGTTGTGGGGTAATATAAGTAGTATAAAGTTGTTGCGCAGTTATTAAATCAGGGATCTCTAAAGCCGTTACAATATTATCAGTTTCGAATGATTCTATTCGAAGAAGACTTTTATCTATTCTTATAACATTCGTCACATGGTCACATTCTTTTATTACAAGTTGTAAGTCGTTCGAAGTACCGCATAAAGAACATTCATTACCATCTGTACTAAAAGTAGAACGATCAACACACGGTTGACACTCTAGATCAGAATCTGTCTTCCCTTCATATCCTGGTTCGCACTGTACCAATGTTGTTGAACCCTCTTTAAATACTACACCATTAGAGTCTGTTTTAACACCTTCATTTTCTACAAATACATTTGTATCTCCAACTTGTTTATAACCAGTCATTGCAAAACAATTATCAATTACGGAACTTCTAGCAGGACTTGTTGAAAAAGTAGGACACTCTAGTGTAATTGCGCCACCAGACACTGCGGGACCTCCAGGACAATAATGCCTAATGTGACATGTTTCACACTCTCCATTTTCAACATTAAAATAGTATCCTTCATCGCATGTGTATCCTCCCGTTTCACTTTTAGTATGCCCGGTTTTTAATATTATTTCATTCAAAGGATCATTATTTGTATTTGAATCATTGCGTTTATACATTTTTCCTGGTTTACAATCAGCTAGTAGGGATTTACCTGTTGTTTCTACCCCTGCTTGTACTGGATTACCAGCATCATCGTATGTTGTTTTTGAGTTATCAGGACAAGTTAAACAATCTACATTTGCTGTCCTTGCTGTATTAACTGAATATGTGTTTTCTGGGCATTTAATACAACCATCGACCGAAGTAGCACTATTATTAGGATTATATGTACCTACTGGACATGCTCGAGCATCTTCGTGTGTTGTATCAGTAATATCATAATAGTAACCAGGATCCGCTACACATTCAGATTTTTTTATTTTTCGTCGTCCCCCACCAGTATTAGTATTTAAAGGACAATCAACCGATGATTCATTGGCACCCTCACAATAAGTTTTTTCTGGACATTCATTTGCTAATGTACCTACATCAGTAGCAAGAGAATTCCATGGGTAATACCAACCTGGATCTGCACGACAGTCGCTAAAATTACTAGAACCTTCTTCTGAAGTTGTATTAGTGGGACAAGTGGGCAAACTTTCTTTAGGACCTATTGTATTTATAGGGCAATATTTTCCAGAAGGACATATAGTTGCTGTGGTGTCTGTGGATGAATTAAAATACCACCTAGCATTTGAAATACAATCTGTGATAGATGTTGATCCCGTAGCATCACCTGTAGATGTATTTGTAGGGCATTGTGTTGCAGTGTCTCCACTAGCGGAATCAAAATAATATCCTGAATCAGCAATACAATTTCCAAGTGCTGTTTGTCCTAATAATTCATTTGTAGATGTATTTAAAGGACATGCTTCACAATTACTTACTTCTGCTATACCAAGAGTAGGATTATATGTATTTCGAGGACATTTTCTTTTTTGATGAGATGATGCAGTTGGTAATATTGTCGGGTCGCCGTCACAATAATGTCCTACTGGACACCTCTCACAACTATTACTAGTTCCATCAAAATAATATCCTTTTTGACATTTTTCTAATTCACATAAATTCGTGTTAACGCTACCAATATTCGTATAATTAGTATCACATACTCTAATAACACACGCTGTAGCAGTCGTTGAAGTCGGTGAATTGGTTTCAAGTCTCAGTAAACCAGTCTGGGACGACGATGGGAGAGAAGCGATTTCAGGACAAGAATCACATGGATAATTAATAGTTGTATTATCAATAGTATTATTAATTAAAATTTCTTCTTCATTAAAACTTGTCGTTCCGCATTCTGTGGTCGTGGCTATATCGGTGTGGGTTGGTGCAGTATATTCATAACCACTTTTTAGTTTATAACCATAATTACCTCCATCTGAAGTTGTTAATATTTCAAATCCGTTACTAGTTGGCATTTCTGTTGCCTTTATGCCACCTAAACCACTAGGACTACCAGAAGCTGATAGATCATGTACACCAACATAATAATTGCCAGTTGCATTTTGACATAATGTGGCATCAGTTTCACTTTTGTAAGTGCCTATAGGACAGTATTCACAACTATTTATTAATCCTGTTGTAGTGTGAGTACCTGCATCGCATAGTGAAGGATATGGTAATATTTTATATACATATGATTGTGTTTTTAATTGTGTACCATCATAATATGCAAATTCATATATAAAACTTAAATTTATATCATCTAATATCCTCGTCGCCGCCCTATCATCTTTATATGACATAATAATATCAAGTAATGCATTTTTTCCATCACCTGTAAATTTTAAGTTATTACTTTCAATTATATTTCTAATAATATTAGAAGAATCATTCTTATTAATATATCCTTCTTTTAATAAATTAATTGTATTATTATTTATAGATACTCCTGTCTCTTGTGTTACATTTTTTGCATTTAATATTTGATTTGCATTTTTTTCACCAGAAGCATGTTCATATAGATATAATGGAACATCATTATCTTTCAAGTTTCGAATATCCACTTCAAGATAATTTTCAATATTAAAAGGTATATAATTATTTTTAAAACTAAAAACAATATTATTACTATCTCCAGTATCTTGTGTTATACTATAAATATTATAGTTTATATTATCTGCAGCAGTAATGTAAATAGCAGGGGTAAAATTATCGTTATTTTTTAATTTTATATCA
>CAYZPP010000065.1:0-5606 GCA_964480315.1 uncultured Alphaproteobacteria bacterium
TTCCATTCTTAGCATCTTCGATAATATCTTCAATTTTTGAAATTTTAGTCATCACTTATCTAGATAGAGAATATCTTGCTAACATATCAACTTCAATATTTATTAAATCATTCTGCTTTGAGCTAGCAAAAGTAGTATTTTTAAAAGTATGGGGTATTAACATAAGCTCAATTATATCCCCCGCTACCTTATTAATTGTTAAAGAGACGCCGTTAAGAGATATGGAGCCTTTTTTGGCTATAAATTTTTTTAAATTTTTAGGTATTTGAATTTTAATTAACCAACAATTAGAAACTTCCTTAATTAATTTTAAATGCCCAATCTCATCAATGTGCCCAAAGACGAAATGACCAGATATCTCATCTCCCAATTTAAGTGAATTTTCGATATTTATTATTATATTTTTAGCCCAAGAATTTGCATTTGTTTTTTTTAATGTTTCCGGAGATACATCTACTGTAAAAATATTTTTATCAGGCATTGAAGTCACAGTTAAACAAATGCCGGAACAACAAATTGAAGATCCTATCTTGTAGCCTTTAATATTTGATTTAATAGAAACTCTAATAAAATTATCAAATTTACTTAAAGATACAATTTTACCAACATCTTGAATAATACCACTGAACATTATTTATTTTTATAAACTATTATTTGATCATTGCCGTAACTATTATTTGAATATTGAAGTAAATTAGTTAATAAATGCTTTTTAATTCTGTATTTAGCTTTAGAAGAAACTACGTTGTGATTTGATCGACTTATTATAATTTCATCATAAGACCCAGTATCAAAAAAAGCCATAAAAATTGATAGACCCCCCTCAACAAGCAAAGACTTGATGTTTAATTTTAATAATTCACTATAAATATTTTTCTTAAAATCTTTAGTTTCATTATATTTAATAAATTCAAATTTATTATTCTTATTATCAATCAAATTATTTTTGAATAATATAATTTTTTTCAAATTCTTATCGATCCCCTTAAGTCGGCATGTAAGCTTAGGTTTATCTTCAATAAAAGTATTGTATCCAACACTAATAGCATCATGCCTTACTCTTAAGTAATGCAGGTATTTTTGTGTTTCTTTTGAAGTTATATCTTTTGAATTATAATCTTTTGTATAGCCATTTTTAGATATGGCTAATTTAAGAGTTATATATGGTTTAGAATTAATACTATTTTTATAAAAATATTTATTAAACTCTTTGAATTTTGATAGTGATCGTGAAAAAAATACTTTGATTTTTTTTTCTTTTAAAAACAAAAAACCCTTATTATGAATAATAGGATTGGGATCGAGCGAATCAATTACAATCCTCTTGATGCCTGATTTAAGTAAAAGAGATGAGCATGAAACTAAATTTTTCTTAAAACATGGCTCTAAGCTGATATAAGCAGTTGAATTTTTAAAATCTTGTTTGTTTGGGATTTTTTTTAAGGCGTTAACTTCTGCATGAGGCCTTCCACCAATTGAAGTTAATCCATAACTCAATACTTTTCCCTGAATATCATTTTTAAAATCCACAATTAAACATGCGACGGAAGGATTTTCTTTCGTAAGTCCTAAATTTTTTAACGAAAGGTTTTGTACTGATCTTATATAATCTAAATCTATGTTCGACAACAAGACTAGCTCTTATCAATAGATCCTAGAAAATGCTCAAAATCTTTAGCTTCTCTAAAATCTCTATAAACAGATGCAAAACGCACAAAAGCGACCTTGTCCAACACGTAAAGTCCCTTCATTACCATTTCACCTACAACGCTTGAACTGACTTCATTTTCGCCCATTCCCTCTAATTCCCTTACAATTTTAGATATAAATTTTTCTTTAGTTTCAAAATCTACTGGTCTTTTTCTTAATGCTAGATCTACTGACTTAGTTATCTTGTCTCGATCGAAAACTGACTTTTCACCATTTTTTTTAATTATCAAAAACTCTCGATATTGAATTCTTTCAAATGTGGTGAATCTTTCTTTACAAGATCCGCAAACTCTTCTTCGTCTAATCACAGAACCCTCCTCAGTAGGTCTAGAGTCCAATACTGAGGTTTCTTTGTCTTTATCTTTGCAGAAAGGGCATTTCATAAAATTTAATTTTTATAAATTGGGAATTTTTGACATAAATCAAAAACCTCTTTTTTAATAGATTTTTCGAGCATAGTAATATCGGAATTAGAACTTGAAAGTGTATTTATTATTGTAGATATATTTTCTCCAATAAATTCAAATTCTTTTTCTTTAAATCCTCTCGTCGTTGCAGCCGGGGATCCTAATCGAATTCCAGATGTAATCATTGGAGGATTGGGGTCATTGGATACTCCATTTTTATTACATGTCATACCTGCTCGTTCAAGACTTTCTTCAGCATCTTTACCAGTTACTTTTTTAGATCTCAGGTCAACTAAAATCATATGCGAATCTGTTCCGTTGGTTACGATATCAATTCCATTTTTCATAAGGACTTCGCTCAAGACTTTAGCATTACTTTTTACTTGTTTTATATATACTTTAAATTCTGGCTTTAACGCTTCTCCAAAAGCAACAGCTTTTGCTGCAATTACATGCATCAATGGTCCACCTTGTAGTCCAGGGAAAACCGCACTATTGAACTTTTTACCTAAATCTAAGTCGTTAGATAAAATCATACCTCCTCTTGGTCCTCTTATGGTTTTATGAGTTGTGGAAGTCACAACATGACCAAATGGTAATGGATCAGGGTATTCTTCTGCGGCGACCAGACCAGAATAATGGGCCATATCTACTAATAGATAAGCTTCTACTTTATCTGCAATTTCACGAAATTTTTTAAAATCTATATTTCTAGGGTAAGCTGAGCCTCCAGCAATAATCATTTTTGGCATACATTCAACTGCTTGCTTTTCTAATAATTCATAATCTATTAAAGATGTCTCGGGATCGATACCATACTGAACAGCATTAAAATATTTACCAGATTGGTTAGGTTTTGACCCATGAGTTAGATGTCCTCCAGCATCAAGAGACATGCCTAAAATTGTATCACCCGGTTTTAGTAAGGCTAAAAATACAGCTTGATTAGCTTGAGCACCTGAGTGAGGCTGAACATTTGCGTAGTTACATTTATAAAGTTTTTTTAGTCTTTCAATTGCTAAATTTTCTGCAATATCATGGAATTCACAACCACCATAGTAACGCTTACCAGGATAACCTTCGGCATACTTGTTGGTCATTATAGATCCTTGGGCCTCTAAAACTGCATTAGAAACTATATTTTCAGATGCGATTAACTCTATTTGATCGCTCTGTCTTTCAATTTCATTTTTAATTGTACTAAAAAGCTCGTTATCAGCTCTCTCTAACGAATGTGAAAAAAAACCTTCATGTTGTGTCATATCTTTTTTATTCTCCTCAAGTGTCTTCCCGCCTCAAAAGCGGTATTAAAATAGGTGTCTAACATAGCAAATATATTCTTTTTTACAAAACCTCTTCCTGAAAGACAAATAACGTTGGAGTCATTGTGTTTTCTGGTCATTTTTGCATCATACACAGTACTACATACTGCAGCCCTGATATGATTAAATCTATTTGCTGCTATTGATACGCCAATCCCACTTCCACAGATTAATATTCCAAAATTATTTTTTTTTACTTTTTTACATAGTTTTTGAGCAAATAAGGGATAATCAACAGATTCTTCAGAGTAAGCTCCTAAGTCTTTAATGATAAAATTTGGCTTATCAATAAAATACAACTCTAAAATTTTACACTTTAATTTAAATCCAGCATGATCTGATGCTATATATATTTCAGTTTGATTTTTCAAATATCTGATTCCTACTTAGTGGTATTTTTATATTAAGGTTTTGTAATACTCTCTCAATAATTTTTCCCAAAAAGTTAAAAAATATTAACTGATATTCTGTATTTTTAGAAATTAAATCAAACAAAATTGATAAATTTTGGTCTATATATTTCTCAACAGGTAATATTTTACTAATAATTGAATATGAGAGATTAGGTTCATAGCCAGAGGATTTCAGTATATTTAATTCTAATATGAAAAAGCTAACCATAAAATCCTCTTTGTTATTTAATTTATGAATTAAGTCCTCATAAGATTCTAACACTAATGAGCTATCGTCTTCTACAAAAAGCAATCTATTGATCATATAACAAGAATAATCTATTAATTTAAGTTGATACTTGCTGTAAAGAAACCAATTATGAGTTAATTCAACTTCTGTCAATTTACAAACATTATTATCTTTATTAAATTCAAAATTATTAATTGATCCAACCGTAATACTAGATCTTTTTTTTTTTGATTGTCCCCCAAAAATAATTAAAGATTTTTTTCCATGCTCTTGACTATAAATATTAATAATTAAGTGATTATCTTTATAAGGCAGGACATTTGTAATTAAGCCTCTTGTCCTAATCATAATCTTTAATTAATTTGATTAAATTATTGGCTGCTTTAATTTCAGCATTCTGTTTAGAGTAACCCTCTCCGAAAGACTCTAAATCTTTAATGGTAACACTTACTTTAAACATTGGCTTATGGGGATTACCCGATTGAGATATGGTCTTGTACGAAGGAATTTTTTTAAATAATCGCTGTGAAGTTTCCTGTAGATAGGTCTTAGGATCTTTTTCTGGCAAAGTGCCCAGCAATTCAGACCAGATTTCATAAATAAATTTTTTAGAAAAGTTTAAGCCCTTAGTAATATACACAAAACCAATTATAGACTCAAGTGCATCAGAATAAACAGAATTTTTATTCATTGTTACATCAAGATCATGAGATAAAAGAGAGTCAAATTGATTTTTTTTAAATAGATCTGATAATGTTTTCTTATTTACTAAAAAAATAAATCTTCTTGAAATATCATCAAGAGAATCGTTCATGTGGTTATGAATCAGGTATTCTGATATAGCTAAACCTAAAACTCTATCACCTAAAAATTCAAACTTCTGGAATTTTTTATCTTTATTTTTTTTAATTTTAATAAAACTGTCATGCAGCAGACATTCTTCATATCCTTTAATGGATTTTAATTTTTCTAAATTTTTATTTTTAATCAAATTTTTATAATATTTTTTTAAAAAATCTTTCGTATCTAAGATGATTAAAAATTGTATATATTTTTAAAAGTTTGAAGTCGGTATCAACTGACAAAAATATAAATCTGACTTTTCCTATAATATTTTCTTTAGGAACAAAGCCTACTGTATTTCTAATATCTCTACTATCTGAAGAATTATCTCTATTATCACCCATAAAGAAATAATGTTCTTCAGGAACCAAAAATTCATTCGTATTATCCAACATTGCGGAATTAGTTAAATTCAAAATATCATAATTTAATTCATAATTATTTTCCTTAAGTCTCATAACGTTAACTTTATGTTGATCATCATAAAAAGGCTTAATTTCTTTTTGAGGGAATATTATAAATTTATTAGAATTTTTATTTTTTATATAAATCATTCCATCTAAAATTTTGATGGTTTCTCCAGGGAGAGCGACTAATCTTTTGACATAATTAATATTTTCTTTAGTTGGTAATTTAAAAACAATGATATCTCCTCTTTCAGGATATTTTTCAAAAAACTTAC